>JAOTZB010000477.1 GCA_029861625.1 Acidimicrobiia bacterium | reverse complement strand
CCGACGACCTCCTCGCAGCGGTCGGCCGACGGCTGAGCGAGTCGGTTCGACCATTCGACGTCGTCAGCCGGATCGATGGCGACGAGTTCGCCATCTTGTTGCGCTGTCTCGACGATGTCGAGGACGCCACTGCCGCGATGACCCGCATCCTCAACGAGCTGGCCCTGCCGTACCGGCTCGACAGTCGGAGCCTCGAGGTCACCACGTCCATCGGAGTCGCACTCCCCCGCTCGCCCCGCGAACATCCCGAGTCGATCATCCAGCGGGCCGAGATGGCGATGCATCGAGCGAAGAGCCTCGGCAGGTGCCGGATCGAGCTCGCCCTCCAACAGACCGACATCGATCTCACTGCGACCACCCCCGACCTCGACGTCCGCGCCGGGATCGCCGGCGACCAGTTCCGTCCCTGGTACCAGCCGATCGTCGACCTCGACACCGGTGGTGTCGTGGCATGCGAAGCCCTACTGCGTTGGATGCACCCGTCCTTCGGCGCCCTCGCCGCGGGCGAATTCATCGAGCTGGCCACCACCGAGGGTGTCCTCGTCCCGCTGGCCAACCGGGCCATCCGTCACGCACTCGACGAAGCCGCCGGGCACCCCGACCTCGAGCTGTTCGTGAATCTGAGCCCACATCAGCTCCAGGGCGACATCGGCGCCGACATGCTCTCGTGGTGCAACGCAGCCGGGCTCGCGCCGACCCGGCTCGTCGTCGAGATAACCGAGTCCACCATCGTCACCGAACCCGAGGCTGCCCGGGAACAGCTCCTCGTTCTCCACGACGCCGGTGTCCGCATCGCGATCGACGACTTCGGGAGCGGCTACAGCTCGTTCAGCCGTATGCGGTTGTTCCCGATCTCGATCCTCAAGATCGACGCGGCGCTCATCACCGACATCGACATCGACGACCGGTGCCGTCGTCTCGTCGACGGCATCGTGAAGCTCGCCGACGGCCTGGGCGTCGCGGTCGTCGCCGAAGGTGTCGAGGCCGACGCCGAGGTCGAGGTTCTCAAGGCGCTCGGCGTCCGCCTGGCCCAGGGTTACCAGTTCGGCGCCGCCGTGCCCACACCTGGTGCCACCGACGCGCTCACCTTGTTGTCCTGACCGCCGGACGCGCCCGGTTCGATCCGCCCGTCAGGACAGGAATGCCGGGACGCGATCCTTCGGGCGGCCGATGATGGCACGATCCCCGCGGACCAGAACGGGGCGCTGCAAGAGCTTCGGATGCTCGACCAGGGTGTCGATGACCGCCTTCGCGTCGCCGACGAACGAGTTGGCCTCGAGTCCGAGCTTCTCGAAGGTCGAGTCCTTCCGGACCAGGTCCTCGACCGGGTCCTCGAGCACCGCAACGATGCGCTCGAGCGTTGCCCGATCGGGCGGGTTCTTCAGGTAGCGGACGTCATCGAAGTCGATCCCCATCTCCGTGGCGACCGCCACGGCGTTCTTGGAGGAACTTCAATTCGGGTTGTGGTAGATCGTGACGTCGGCCACCGTGTCTCCTCGTGTCTAGGCTCGGCTGAACGGGATGTCGCGCAGGTCGTCCTGCAGCGCGTTCTTGGTGATCTTGCCAGACGGATTGCGCGGCACCGCATCGACCACCACGAGTTGTTCGGGAATGGCGTTCCGGCGGAGCCCTGCGTCGGTCAGGAATGCCGCGAGCGCTTCGAGCGACGGTGCGGCCGCGCCCTCGACCAGCGAGATCGCCGCGCAGGCGCGTTCTCCGGTCAGGTCGTCGGCCAGCCCGACGACGGCGACGTCGGCAATGGCGTCGTGAGTGAACAAGATGTCCTCGACCTCCTTGGCCGAGATGTTCTCGCCGTTGCGGATGATGACGTCCTTGAGGCGGCCCGTGATCGTGACGTACCCATCGTCGTCGATCACGCCGAGGTCACCGGTGCGGAACCAGCCATCGGAGTCGAACGCCTCGGCATCGAGGCTCGAGTCGAGGTAGCCGAGCATGCGCTGGGGTGCCTTGGCTCGAAGCTCGCCCTCGACCCCCGGACCCACGACCGCGCCGTCGACGGCCACGACCCGCAGTTCGACGCCAGGCATCGGACGGCCTTCGGTCGACGCCAGCTTGTCGTCCGGATCGGTCGCCGCGCCCATGGTGAGGATCGGGG
>JAOTZB010000176.1 GCA_029861625.1 Acidimicrobiia bacterium | reverse complement strand
GTCACGTGGTTCCACAGCTCGAGTGCGGTGGCGTCGTCCTCGGTCGGGTTCGAGATGACGGGGCCGAATATCGCCGGTCCCCGGCCCCCGTCGAGCACGATGGCCGGGACGCCGAACGCCCTGGTGCGGTCGACCAACGCCCGGTGGTCGGCCACGAGCGTGTCGAACGTGGCCGGGTCGCCGACGGCCTGGTCGTACCGGCTCGGGTCGAGCCCGGCATCGGTGAGTGCGGCGACGATCACCGACCCGTTGTCGATGTCCTCGGAGCGGTGATGGTGGCGCTTCGCGAGCGCCGCATAGAGCTCGCCGAGCGCCTCGTTGCCGTCGGTGTCACGGACGAGGACACAGGTCCGCAGCGCGGGAACGCCGGCACCGCGGGCCGGATCGAACTCGGCGATGTCCTTGTCGAAGTTCTGGATCGCGAGCGAGAACACGTCCCACTCGACCTCGATCTCGCCGAGCGCCACGAGCCTCAGCACCCATTTCGAGGTCTGGTAACACCACGGTCAAAGCGGGTCGAAATGGAAGGTCACGGATTCGGCCATGACCCGACGCTATCCGCTCACCCGAGCACCAGCTCGGCGATCCGGCCGAGCTCGTCGGGATCGCGGGTTGTCACGTTGAGCGTCGTGACAGGGCTGTCCTCCCATGCCGCGAGCCGCTCCTTGATCCGGCTCGCCGGCCCGACCAGCGAGATCTCGTCGGCGAACTCGACGGGGACGGCCGCGATGGCCTCCTCCCGGCGCCCGGCGAGAAACAGGTCCTGGATCTTCAGCGCCTCCTCCTCGAACCCCATCCGGGCCATCAGCTTGGTGTGGTAGTTCTGGCCCTTCGCGCCCATGCCACCGACGTAGAAGCCCATGTTCGCCATCAGCGGCGCCAGTGCCGATTCGACATCGTCGGTGATCTTGAACGTGACACCGACCGCGATCTCGAAGTCGTCACCGGCCCCTGCCAATGCGTCGGCGTACACGTGTTGGCGGTAGGGCGAGTAGTACAGCGGCAGCCACCCGTCGGCGATCTCGGCGGTCTGCGCGACGTTCTTCGGCCCTTCGGCCCCGATGACGATCGGGATGTCGGGGCGCAGCGGGTGCACGATCGACTTCAACGGCTTGCCGAGCCCCTGCGCGCCCTCGCCGCGGTAGGGGTGCTGGTAGAACTCGCCGTCGAAGTCCAGATGGTCCTCCCGTGCGAACACCCGACGCAGGATCTCGACGTATTCGCGGGTGCGCGCCAGCGGACGGTTCGACGGTTGTCCGTACCAGCCCTCGACCACCTGGGGCCCCGACACACCGAGCCCGAGGATCAGCCGACCGTTGGAGAGGTGATCGAGAGTGATGGCGTGCATCGCCGTCGCGGTCGGCGTGCGAGCGGCGAGCTGCACGATGCCCGTGCCGAGCTTGATGCGCTCGGTGTGCGCCGCCAGCCAGACCAGCGGCGAGAATGCGTCGGACCCCCATGCCTCGGCCGACCAGACCGAGTCGTAGCCGAGCTGCTCCGCTCGCTGGGTGAGCGAGACGACATCGGCGGGTGGTTGCGCCCCCCAGTAGCCCCAGACCAGACCGAGTTTCATGGTGCACGTCCTTCCGGCATCCCGGCGAAGACTGGTTCGCGGGGTCGGCGGTCGCAAGTTCGCCGTGCGGGTCATAGACTTGCGAGTCGCTTGTGGCCGGACCATCGGCGGTCCGAAACCGAGGAAGTACGCGAGATGTCCAAGATCTGCCAGGTAACAGGGCGCAAGCCTGCGTTCGGCAACAACGTGTCCCACTCGCACCGCAAGACGCGGCGCCGCTGGGACCCGAACATCCAGAAACACAGGTTCTGGATCCCCTCCGAGAAGCGCTGGGTGTCGCTCACCGTCAGCGCCAAGGGGATCAAGACCATCAACAAACACGGCATCGAGAAGGTGGTCGCAGACATGCGCAAGCGCGGGGAGAAGGTCTGATGCCGGCTGGAAGCGACAAGCGCCCGATCATCAAGCTGAAGTCCACCGCCGGCACCGGCTTCACCTACGTCACCACCAAGAACAAGGTCAATCAGCGCGAGCGGATCGAGCTCAAGAAGTACGATCCGGTCGTCCGCAAACACGTGATCTTCAAAGAAGAGAAGTAGCCCTTCTCCGAGCGGTGACCCATGCCCTCAATCGACGACGGGCGAGACATCCTCACGGCGGTTCTCCTCGACGACGACCCGCGCCCGGGCCTCTGGGAGCTGGTCGACACCGGCCTCGCGGATGATCTCGTTCCCGAACTGCCGGCCCTGAAGCTCGAGCAGGACCCGATCCACAGGCACAAGGACGTCCTCGCCCACACCATCGCGGTGACGGCTCAGACCCGGGCCGACCTGACCCTGCGACTCTCCGCGCTGTTCCACGATGTCGGCAAGCCCCACACCCGCAGCTATGAGCACGGTGGCGTCACGTTCCGGCACCACGAAGCGGTGGGTGCCAAGATGACCAAGAAGCGCCTCCGCGCCCTCGAGTTTCCCGCACCGTTGGTGAAGGACGTGGCCGAGCTGGTCAGGCTCTCGGGACGATTCAAGGGGTACGCCGACGGCTGGAGCGACGCCGCGGTCCGCCGTTACGCCCGCGACGCCGGGCACCTGCTCGGCTTGCTCAACGAGCTCGTGCGGGCCGACTGCACCACCCGCAACGAGCGCAAACGCGTCGAGTTGCGGGAACATGTCGATCACCTCCAGCATCGCATCAACGAGCTGGCCGAGGCCGACCGCCGCGCCGCTGAACGTCCGCTCATCGACGGAGACGCCGTCATGGCCCGCCTCGGCCTCGGGCCGGGCCCCGACATCGGCGCGGCCCTGCGGTTCCTGCTCGAGCTGAAGCGCGACGAGCCCGACCTCGACCTGACCGCCACCGAGGCTCGCCTCGACGCTTGGTGGGCCGAACGCCGCGCGCCCACTGCCTGAGCCCGAGGGTCAGCCCGCAGGCGCCGGGTCCTCCTCGGCCGCCAGGGCGCCGGAGTCGGCCTCGCGGAACGTGTCGAAGTTGCCGACGGCCGACTCACCGGCCACGTAGTCGATCGCCCCGGCACCGTAGGCCTCGGCCAACATCTGCCTCGGGATGGCCTCGATCGTGTAGCCCTCGGGCAACGACGGCGCGTCGCGGGCCGCGTTCTTGCGGGCCATGGCGGCGTCGATGACCGGAGCGAGTCGTTCCGCCTTCGCCGCGCGTGCCGCGCCGTCGCGGTCCTTGAACTCGGGCAGGACTTCGCGTCCGAAGATCTCGAGCGACTCCATGATGTGGGCGTGATCGTTCTTCCCCGACTGCATCACGAAGATCAACTGGTCGACGCCGGCCTCCTCGTAGCGACGAAGGTACTGACGGAGCTGATCGGGTGTTCCGATCGCGCCCCGGAGCCCGGTGGTCTCGCCGGCTGCGATCTTCGCGCCGAGCGTCTCCTGTGCCAGCGCCACCTGGACCTCGGGGTCGTAGCCGCGATCGGCACGGGTGGTGAGGAACTGCTGCCACACGTCGGTCTGCGCCGGAGCGTGATCGCCGAAGACGTAGTAGTGGGCCAGCGAGTAGCCGAAGAAGTTTCCGCCCTCCATGCCCCGCCGCAACGCCTCGGCCTCGTCGGGATGGCACATCATGTTGGTGACGCACGCGATGTCGGGGTTCACCGTCTCGCCGACGGGCACACATCTCTCGGCCAGGACCCGTTGGTAGTCCGCGACCCAGTGCCGGGCCTCCTCGGGGTCGACGAATGCGAACGTGAGCGCCCCGATGCCCGCCTCGGCCGCCATGAGGATCGTGTCGCGACGCGAACAGGCGACCCACAACGGCGGATGCGGCTTCTGCTGGGGTTTGGGCACCACGTTTCGGGGCGGCATGGTGACCCAGCGGCCGTCGACGCCGGTGAAGGGCTCTTCGGTCATGCAGCGGACGGCGATCTCGAGGCCCTCGCGCCAGGCGTCGCGTTTGGTGTCGATGTCGATACCGAAGCCACCGAGCTCGGCTTCCGAGCTCGACTCGCCCGAGCCGAACTCGACCCGCCCACCCGATATCAGGTCGAGCGTGGCCAGCCGCTCGGCGTTGCGGGCCGGGTGGTTGTAGCCGGGGATCGTCTGCATGATGCCGTGCCCGAGGCGGATGTTCTCGGTGCGCTGGCTCGCGGCCGCCAGGAAGATCTCGGGAGCGGAGAGATGGCTGTACTCCTCGAGGAAGTGGTGCTCGACGCACCAGACGTACTCGATACCGATGGCATCGGCGTATGCGGTCTGTTCGAGCGCCTCGTCGATGATGTCGGCCTCCGAGCGCTCATGCCATGGTCGAGGCAGCTGGTGTTCGAAGAAGATGCCGAATCGCATGGCGAAAGGATCGGCCGTGCGCGTTGCTGTCGTCCATTCCTGGCCGGGCCGAGAGCCGTCTGGGTCGATCGGGGGTGGCGGCTACCAGAGCTGGTCGGTGTAGGTGTCGGTGCCGACGACCGTCGGGATGAACGGCGCGGCGTACCGGACAGTCGCGAGATCCGATGCGTCGATGGCGGCGGCGTAGTCGCGCACCCGTTGCCATGTGTCGGTCGGATCATCGTCGACGAAGACGAGCTGGAGCGTGCGTTCGTCGCCGCCGCTGTCGGTGCCGAGATCCATCGGTGCGTTCTCGGTCACGTCGCCGCCCCGCGGGATCGGCCTCCACGAGACCGCCGACGCGTAGGGCCCGCCGGCGAACAGCGCCGGCAGGGCGACGTCGTCGACGAACGCGGCCAGATCGTCGGGCGAGACCCCGTCGGCCCGGTCGAAGGCCAGTGTCACGAGCCCGCCGTAGTGGTGGTCGAGCGCCAGCTCGATCGGCACCGGATCGGCGTCGCGGTACGCGGACCTCGGCCGGTCGAACAGGACTGTGTGCGCGTGGGTGCGGTCGGGGAAGCCGCGCTCGGCACCGTAGAGGTCCCAGACCTGCTTGATGGCCCACTCGAAGTGTTCGTCGTGGTGACCCTCGTGCACCCAGTAGACGGCGAGATACGAACCGGCATCGAGTGGGCTCGAGACGGCGTGGCCGTCGCCGAACCGGAGGTCTTTGAGGCGTCGGGTGGCGACCCACCGTCGTCCGGCGAACAGCCACGGTCCGACCAGGCATCCGGCATAGAAGTGGTCTCGCTCGTACCACCGGTTGTAGGCGACCTCATGGCCGGCGTTCGGGTCGACGAGCGTGTAGAGCATGCTGCCCACTCGGACCGGGTAGTCGTTCATCTTCGCTCCTGGTGATCAACGCCCGCTGAAGTCGGGTCGTCGCTTCTCGAGGAAGGCGGCGATGCCCTCCTGGTAGTCGGCACTGTCGTAGCAGAAGCGAACCGACGCCTCCATGGCGGCCACGTCTCGCTGCGATTCCGGACGGCCGAGCTCGGTGAGCACGGTCTTGGCACTGCGCAGCGTGAGGGGCGCGAGCGCCGCGATCTCCGCTGCGACCTCCCTGACCCGCGGTTCGAGATCGGCCGTCGCCACCACCTCGTGGATCAGGCCCAGCCCGAGCGCCTCGGTGGCGTCGATTACCCGCGCCGTGAACGTGAGCTCCTTCGCCCTGGCGATGCCGACGGCTGCCGCGAGCGTCTCGTACCCGTCCACCGGATAGCCGACGCCGAGGCGGGCCGGCGGCACCGCGAACGTCGCCCCGTCGGCGGCGTAGCGAAGATCGGTGCACAGCGCCAGCGCGGCGCCACCGCCGCGGCACGGGCCATGGATCATCGCCAGCACCGGGACGGGAGCCGCGCGGACCGCCTCGTGGGCCTCGTGCTCGATCCTGGCGTAGGTCGGCCACCGCTCACGGTCGCGCTTGTCGGGAAACTCCGAGATATCGGAGCCAGCACCGAAGGCGACCTCGCCCGCCCCCCGCACGACGACGACCCTGACATCACCCGAGGTGACCAGTCGGCGCATTGCGTCGGGAACTGCTGCGTACATCTCCTGGTTCATCGCATTGCGCCGCTCGGGGTTGTCGAGCACGAGCCAGCCGATCGGGCCCTCGACGAGGGTGTCGATCCGGGCCATCAGCAGCCCTCCCAACGTGGGGGTCGGCGCTCTCGGAATGCGGCGCGACCCTCGGCCGCGTCATCGGTCGCCCCCGCGACCTTCCGCATGGTCTCGCCCATGCGCACCGCCTCGGTCCAGCCCATCCGCGCGCCGCGGTGGGCCATCTCCTTGGTCGCGCGGGCTGCGAGCGGCGCGACGGCGGTGAGGCGAGCGGCGAGCCGGTTGGCCTCGTCGGCCAGGTCGTCGTGGGGCACGACCTTCCAGACCAGGCCGATCTCGGCGGCACGTGCTGCGTCGATCGACTCGCCGGTCAACAGCAGCTCCATCGCATTCGCCCATCCCACCTTCGGCGGCAGCCGCAGCGAGCCGACGATCGTCGGGACGCCGATGGTGACCTCGGGATACGCGAAGGTCGCCCGGTCGCTCGCGAGCACGAAGTCGCAGGCCAGCACGGCGGTGAGCCCGTAGCCGATGCACGGGCCGTTCACCGCCGCGATGGTCGGCTTGAACAGCTCGAGACCGCTCTCGAACGAGTTGACCGTCGGGATCTCCCAGAACGTGCCCGGCCAGGTGCCGACTGCACCGTCGCCGTCCTTCATGTCGGCACCGGCGCAGAAGGCCCGACCGGCGCCGGTGACGATCGCAACCCAGGCGTCCCGATCGTCGCGGAACCGGTCCCACGCCGCGTTCAGGCCCTGTCGCATCTCGCCGTTCACCGCATTGAGCGCGTCCGGGCGGTTGTACGTGATGGTCACGACATGGTCGGTGTGTTCGTATGTCACCGCTGACATGACCGGCTCCTCGGGTGATTCGGCTGGCGGGTCACCGTACGTGCCAGCCGCAGCGTGCGTCGAGCAGAGTACGGTGCCGCCGGCCGTCCCTGCGATCGACGGCCTGCGATGGCGCACGAGCCGGCCGCGGCTTGCATCGGGCACATCTGGTGCCGATACTCACGGGCGTGGCTCTGTCCGTCGTGATCGCGCCGACCGTGGCGGATCGCGCTGCCGGGGTCGGCGAACTCATCGCTCATCTCGCCGGGGAACAGCGCGTGCCGCTGGCCCAGTGGCAGAAGCGGAACGACGTCCGGCGGCTCGCATTGCGGCCATCGGCCGACGCGTCGGGGTTGATCTGGATCCTCGACGTCGACGACCCGACGGCACTCGTCGAGAAGCTGGAGGCGAGCGAACACCCCTTCGATCGGTGGCTCGTCGAGTCGATCACATACCTCCACGGTCTCACACCCACGCAGTGGTGGAGCATCCACGGACGCGTCGCCGCTTTCGACACCGCCATCAGCTCGAACGCGTGGCGAGAGCGCACATGAGGGTCCGATTGGCGCTCGGTCTCGTGGTGGCGATGTTGGCGTCGGCGTGCTCGCAGTCCCTCGATGTCTCGACGCCCGACGTCGCCCCACTCGACACCACAGCCGTCGAACCGGGCGATGCGACCCCGGTGCCACCGACCCCGGTGCCACCGACCCCGGTGCCGCCCACTCCGGTGCCGCCGACTCCGGGGCCGACCCCGGTGCCACCGACGCCGGTACCGCCGACGCCCGAGCCGGTGCCCCAGCTGAGCTTCGACGACGCGATCAGGCTCTCGCAGCTCGACATCGAGGCCTACTGGGAGCGCCGTCTACCCGAGGTCTACGGGATCTCGTTCGAGCCGGTCGCGGCGTTCGACGGCTACTTCCCGTCGGATCCGACGACGCTGCCCTCGTGCGGCGGGGTCGTTGCTCCCGTCGTCGAGTATGAGGAGAATGCCTTCTACTGTCCGTTCGACGATGCCATCAGCTGGGACAACGAGGTCTTGTTCCCCAGCCTCTACTCGACCTACGGCGACTTCGCGGTTGCCCTGGTGCTGGCCCACGAATACGGCCACGCCATCCAGGAGCGCGCCCGCGAGCTCGGGCCGACGATCAT
>JAOTZB010000476.1 GCA_029861625.1 Acidimicrobiia bacterium | reverse complement strand
ACGTAGCCGAGCCCGCCGAGCACACCGACGGCGGCCAGAACGAGGGGTGCGCGATCGACGAGTCGGATGGCGTCATCGCCGAGCCACGCCAGGGCCGCGATACCCGGTGCGAGCCCGATTGCCGTACCGGCGAGGAACGACGGCCACTGGACACGCGAGACGCCGAGGGCCCAGTCGGCCGGGGGCGCCAGACCGGTGAGGAGCCGCAGACCGACGGTTGCCAGGAACCCCCGCCTGGCGATGCGGTCGTCCCAGGTGCGGAACCGGTCGGGGAGTCGGGATTCGACCCAGTCGCGGCCGACGAATCGGGCCAGGGCGAATCCGATGGTGCTGGCGAGGATCCCGCCGAGCCAGCTCAGGATGAACACCCTCGGCGCCGACCAGACGAACGTGGCCGGGATGACGAGGACCGCCCCTGGCGCGCTGAGCGGCTGGAGCGCGCTGAACCCCGCGATGTAGATCAGCGGCCCCCACGGCCCGCTGTCGTCGAGCAGCTCCTCGATGCGGTCCTGATCGAACAGGGGGTCGAAGGCGCCGACGATGCCCAGAACCGCCACGACGATCACCACCGCAGCGAGGACCGCGAGTCGGATGCGCGACGATGTGTCCACGGGCGGCCGTCCTAGTCGGTCTGCGACTTGCTCCACAAGTGCCCGATGCCGTATGACCGCGGGATGGTCGTTGCCATCGGAGCAATGGTGTTGCGAAGCGTTCCGCCCGAGCAGGTCGTGGCCCAGGCCCGTGAGCTCGCCCCGCATGTCGACGAGATCTGGGTGGTCGAAGATCTCCCGTTCGCCGGCGGCGTGAGCCAGGCGGGTTCCGTTCTCGAAGCGACCAAGGACCTGCCGAGGCCACCGCTGGTGGGCCACGGAATCGCCCCGGCCCCGTTCCGCAATCCGGCCGCGCTCGCCATGGAGTGGGCGACGCTGGCCCGGATGCATCCCGGTCGATTCCACGGAGGCATCGGCCACGGCGTGCCGGAGTGGATGGCCCAGATCGGGAGCAACAAGGCATCACCTCTCGGGCTGCTGGCCGAGACGATCACGTCGACCCGCGCCCTGCTCCGGGGCCAGACGGTCACCGTCGACGGCCGGTACGTGCACCTCGACGGGATCTCGCTCCAGTTCCCTCCCGACCCGCCTCCGATGGTGTCGGCCGGGGTGGCCGGCCCCAGGTCTCTCGCCGTCGCCGGGCGCACTGCCGACGGCACGATCCTGTCCGAGGGATCCGGCCCGGCCGACGTCGAGACTGCGTGGCGTCACATCGAGACCGGCCGGGCCGAGGCCCAAGCCAACGGTGAGGCGATGGTCGGTCCGCATCGGCTGACGGTCTTCGCCGGCTACTACTGCGGCGACCTCTCGGTGCTGCCACCGCGACCGGAGCACCTCCCGCCGGGCTGGGATGCCGTCGGGTCCGAACCGGCGGTCGTCGCTGCGCTCCTCCAGTCACTCGTCGACGCGGGCGCCGAGTCCATCGTCCTCGTACCGTTCGGTCCCGACGTTGCCAGCCAGATCGAGCTGGCCGCCACCGAGATCGTGCCCGACCTCACCCGTTGACCGATTCGCGGCCGACCTCCGAACGACAGCGATAGAAAGGCCGCATGACGACCGACCCGTTCACCCCCAGTGCGCCAGAGCTCATCGCTCGGAACGCTGACTTCGCCGCAGGTTTCGATGATGCGGATCTCCAGGTGTCACCGACACGGCAGCTCGCCGTCGTCGCCTGCATGGACTCGAGGATGGACATCTTCGGGATCCTCGGGCTCGGCAACGGGGAGGCGCATGTCATCCGTAATGCGGGCGGCGTGATCACCGACGACGTCATCCGTTCGCTCTGCCTCTCTCAGCGATTCCTGGGCACGCGCGAGATCCTCCTCCTGCATCACACCGACTGCGGTCTCCAGGGGGTCAGCGAGGACGTCTTCAAGGACGAGATGGAAGCCGAGGTCGGAATCAAGCCGTCGTGGGCGCTGGAGTCGTTCGCCGACCCCTACGCCGACGTGCGGCAGTCGATGAGACGCCTCCACCTGACGCCGTTCGTCGTGCACAAGGCGCACATCCACGGCTTCGTCTACGACGTCACCAGCGGCGAGCTCCACGAGGTCGAGCCCGCCGGCCCCT
>JAOTZB010000175.1 GCA_029861625.1 Acidimicrobiia bacterium | reverse complement strand
CACGGAGATCGACCTCCCTTCGGGAACCCACGAGCTGCGGGTCGACCTCGGGATCGGTCGGGCGCTCGTGATCGTGCCGCCCGACATCGGTCTGGTCATGACCGGCGATGTGTCGATCGGTGAGCTCGACCTGCTCGGCGAGGACCAGGCGGGCATCGACAACACGCTCCGAAGCTCCAACGACGTCGACGACGAGACGACGCTGCTCCTCGACCTCGAGGTCGGCATCGGGAAGGGAGAGGTGCGCAGTGAATAGGCAGATCAGGATCACGCCGCTGGTCTTCGGGCTGGCGTTCATCGTCATCGGGCTGGTCGCGCTGACCGGCACCGACAACGACATCGATGTCGACACCGCCTGGCTGTGGGTCGCAGGGTTCACGGCGGTCGGCACGGCCGGTCTCGTGTCGGTCATCGCCGCGATCGTGCAGCGCGCGCGAGGCGACTTACGTGGCGACGGCGAGGACGCAGCTCGGATGGCCTCGTCCACGAGCGACAGCTGAACGATCAGGAAGACCGGTCGAGCTCGTGGGCGATGAGGTCGGCGACAGTTCGCTGGAGGGGAGTGGCGAGCGCGAGCTGGGTCTCGGTTCGATCGACGTCGGGGAGCGACGCGACCCGCTGGAGAACCTCGTGGAGATGATCGTTGGTCGTCGCGACGATCCGGAGCAGCAGGTCGCCGGCTCCGGTGACGGTGTGGATCTCGACGACTTCGGGAATCATCTTCAGCCGGGCCACGGTCGGATCGTGTCTGCCCTGCGCGATCGACAGGGTCGTGAACGCCCGGACGTCGAAGCCCGCCGCGCTGGCGTCGACGTCGGGGCCGTATCCGCGGATGACATCGCGCGCCTCGAGCCGGTCGAGCCGCGTCCGGATGGTGCCGCGTGCGAGCGACAGTCGCCGGGCCAGCTCGGAGACCGAGGCTCGTGGGCGTCGTCGCAGCGCGGAGATGAGGAGCTGATCGGAGCGGTCGAGGGCCGTGACCAAGCTGATCAGTCCTCCCCGGTTCGGGCCGGAACGGATTGGGCAATCTGCGCTCTGATCTGAGCTGAAAGGATAAGTTGATCGATCATCTTGGAAATTGTACGACGATTTGGTCTCATGACCAGGGGACGAGTGACACACCGGAAGTCAGATCGGGAGCAGGACATGGGACATCACCTCAAGAAGGTCGATCACATCACCTACGCGTGCGAGCAGGGGTCGATCGAGAAGTGGGCCTGGTTCCACCTCGAGGTCGAGGGCGGCACGCTCATCAACCGCATCGACGATGTGCGGCCCGACGACCCCGACTCGAGCATGAAGATCTGGTGCATCGACTACGGCGACTTCGGCGTGGCGCTGATCGAGGGCATCGACCGGGCCAAGAAGTCCCAGGTCTCGAAGTTCGTCGAGGTCCACGGCGACCACTCGTGCCAGCACGTGGCATACGAAGCGCACGATCTCGAGAAGTTCCAGGCCCACCTGAAGTCACTCGGTGGCTCGCCCCGGGGCAAGACTCTCGTCCGGAACGACGGGTTCGGCGTGCTCAAGCAGATGTTCGCCCGCGGCTATGACGGGGGCGACGCTGCCGAGGCCTCGTTCCCCGAGTACGTGGAGCGACCCCACGCCGGTCAGAGCGACGACGAGGTTCACATCACCTTCGCCGAGGAGACCGGTAAGGGCTTCTACGACCAGATCGAAGACGCCGTGGCCGCCCACGACGAAGAACCGTTCTTCGACTTCACACACATGCCGGCCGACTGGCAGGTCCCCGAGCCCCAGCCGACCGGGCGTTAGGCCCGACCCGAGGCTCGACCCTTGCCATCGAGACGGCGGAGCAGGATCATCGAGACATGAAGACCGCGACGCCACGACCGCCCGAGGAGCTCACTCCCCAGGCGCGAGCGCGGCGCCAGGAGATCGCATCGCAAGCCGCCGGTCCGCTCCGGCCTCCGGCCGACATCGAGTACAGCGCGGACGAGCACGACATCTGGGTCGCGGTGAACGAGGCTCTCGCGCCGGTGTGGCAACGTCATGCCGCCGACGAGGTCCTTGCCGCGCGTGACCGACTCGGGCTACCACGAGATCGGTTGCCACAGCTCACCGAGGTCTCGACCCTGCTCGATCAGCTCACCGGGTTCGAGTACCGCGCCGTCCCCGGTCTGGTCGACAAGCTCGACTTCTTCGCATCGCTCGGCCGTGGTCTCTTCCTGTCCACGCAGTACGTGCGCGACGGTGCATCGCCTCTGTACACGCCCGAACCCGACGTGATCCACGAGGTCATCGGACACGCCAACTGCCTCGCCGACGAGCAGTTGGCCGAGCTGCACCGCCTTGCAGGGCAGGCGATGCTGAGGGTCGAGACGGAGGTGGCCCGACAGTTCCTCGCCGACGTGTTCTGGTTCTCCGGTGAGTTCGGCGTGGTGCGCCAGCACGGCCGCCCGAAGGGATACGGCGCCGGTCTGTTGTCCTCGTATGGCGAGCTCCGGTGGTTCCCGACCCATGCCGAGCTGCGGCCGCTCGACGTCGTCCGGATGGGTTGTCTCGCCTACGACATCGACCACTACCAACCGGTGCTGTTCATCGCCGACTCTCTCACCCAGGTACTCGATGTCGTCGGCGGGTTCTTCGAGTCCGTCACCGACGGGCAGGTCGCCGCGGCGCTCGCCGCCTGAGCGGTCCCGGACGCCCGGACACCCTTGGGGAGTCCCGACTAGTAGTCGGCGTTGGTGTTCGACTTCATGTCCGATGCCCCGACCATGACCGGCACCTCTTGGGCGTCATCGGTGTCGGCGGCCGCCACGTAGTTCACCTGGATCCAGTCGTCCTGATACTGGATCGAGCTGATCGCGCCGATACCGAGCGCGTTTCCGCGCGCCAGCACGAGACGTATCGACGACTCGAGATTCTGCGTTCCGATGAGGGCCTTGAAGTCGTCGGATGTCGGGTCGTCGACCACCTGTGCCGCAGTCGGCTTCAGCATCGCCTGGGCGCCGCCCTCGGTGAGGAACTCCGTGCCGAGCGTGTTCGCGTTCACGACGGTGTTGTGACGTATGGACTCCAGTGAGCCACCGAGCGCATTCGGGTCGTGCTGCTGTTCAGCGCCTCTCGCGGCGGCGAGCTGGTACAAGAGCATGTCGTTGAGGAACGGAGCCGTACGGTCCGCGGCTGCGTCCTTGGTCGAAGGCCGCTTCTTCTTCCTCTTCTTGCCGAAGATCCCCTTCCTCGGCTTCTTCTCCTTCTCCTTTTCGGCCGGGAGGTTCTCCGCGTTGTCCTTCGCCCGTTCGACGTCGTTCACGACCAGCTGCTTCTCATTCGGGTCGTACTCGGTCTGGTAGTAGGCATCCTGGGAGAAGTAGTCGAGATCCTTGTTCGGAGACCGCTTGCCCCGGCCGGTGCTGACCTGTTGGCTCGGCTCCTGGCCGCCGGGCCGGTCGAGGTCTTCTTCTTGTCGCACTGTCGAGTAGCCGAGCTCGCGGACGCGAGTGGACAGGTCGGCGATCCAACCAGGCTCTGCCGCGGTGCCCGGGCCAGTCTCCTGGAGCTCGGCGACCAGGGTCGTTCCCTTGCCGAGCGACTTGCGGTAGGCCGCCTCGGTCTCCTTCTTCACGGCCGGGATCGTCATCTCGCCGTAGATGCCGCGGAGCTCCTTACGCAGCCCCTCCCATTCGGTGCCGTCGACGGCCGCGGGGTCGCGCATCATCTGGATCTTGTGTTCGGTCCCGGGTGAGGTCGATACCTCCCGACCGAGCGGAGTCACCGACGCCCGGATCTTCGAGGACGGCGGACCGGCGGCGTGCTGGGCCGACGGGATGTGCCGAGTGTCGTCGACGACCTGGTCTGGGCCGGCCGAGCTCATGCGCTGCACCAGTGGGTGCCGATCCGGTGACAGTGCGGCGAGGGCGGCGTTCGTGGCGCGGTTGCCCGCCCGACGCTGTAGTGCCAATACGTGGGTCGGTTCGGCTCGCGTGCCGAGATCGGTCGGTCCGGCCGACCGCGTGTCGTCGGAGACGGGCTCGACGTCACGGTGTTCGATCAGTTCGAACCCTCCTTCTCGCCCGATCGACCTGTCGCCCACAACGGTAGTCGTCCCGATCATGTCGGGCTTGTCCATGAGCCGTCCGGATGACTGGGGTCGAACCGCTCCGAACCCCGTGTGAGAGTATCGGCGCATGACGTCGCCTCAGGACGACCTCGTGACCATCCATGTGGCGAGAAGATCCGTCACCATGCACCCCGGGGGCCCGGCGGCGACCGCGGTCGCCGTCAGGGGTCCGCGAATCGTGGCGGTCGGCTCGATCGAGGAGGTGACGGCGGCGGTCGGTCGTGACCGCCGAGCCGCATCAACGGCCGGTCGCGGCCTCACGATCGCGCCGTCAGTGCAGGTCCCATGGGTCCATCGGGGCTGCGCCTGCGTCGTCTCGAAGCAGCTCACCGTGGCCATCGACAGCGCCGTGAACGCGGCATGATTGCCGGACGACGCCGGTGGCGCACGTCGTCGAACGTCGACTGAACCCGAAGGGACGACTCATGCGATTTCTCGCTTACGACAGCGCCGACGGGCCGATGATCGGCGCAGTCGACGACGGCACCGTGCGCCGGCTCTGTGGCCTGCAGACCTTCTACCAGGACCCGTTCGGCCCCATCGACTCGGCGCCGACCGGCGCCGATCTTCCCGTGGAAGCCATCGCGCAGATCCCGCCGGTGCCGCCGACGGCGCAGATCCTCTGCATCGGGTTGAACTACGCGGCCCACATCGAAGAGACGGGCCGTGACCGACCCGAGGCGCCGAACATCTTCGCCCGCTGGTATGCCACCCTGTCGTGTGCCGATGCCGAGGTGCCGGTCCCGTCCGGCGAGCCCGGTCTCGACTGGGAGGGCGAGCTCGCCGTCGTCATCGGCAGGGAGATGACCGATGTCACCGACGACGAAGCCATGGCCGGCGTGTTGGGCTACACGTGCTTCAACGACATCTCGGCCCGTACCTATCAGCGACGAACGCCGCAATGGGCGCTCGGCAAGAACGCGACCCGCTCGGGGCCTATCGGTCCCGTGGTCGTGACGGCCGACGAGCTGGGTGATCCCTACGGCCTCCGACTCGAGACCCGCTACAACGGCGAGACCGTGCAGTCGACGACCACCGATCACATGATCTTCGGGGTCGGCGAGACCCTCGCCTACGCCAGCCGGTGCGTCACCCTGCGCCCCGGCGACGTCCTGGCCACGGGGACACCCGCAGGTGTCGGCTCGAGACGCGACCCACCGGTCCTGATGACCGCCGGCGACGAGGTCGAAGTCGAGATCGAACGTATCGGGACCCTTCGCACCAAGATCATCTGAACGTGACCTCGTCTGCCTTCGATGTTGCAGTGGGCGCGGGTGTGGGCCCGGCAGCCACGTCGGCGTAGGGTCGCACGCCATGGGAATCGAGCTGGTCGTGTTCGACTGCGACGGCGTCCTCGTCGACAGCGAGGCGATCGTCATCGAGCTCGAGGCCGAGCTGTTGAACGAGGCCGGGTTCGCGGTCACCGTCGATGACATCGCGAGTCGCTTCGTCGGTCTGAGCCACGGCGACATGATGACCACGCTCGCGTCCGAACACGGGCGGCCGGTACCGGCCGAGCTCGAGCAACGCATCCGGGACGAGTCCATCGCGGCTTTTCCCGGCCGGCTCGAGGCCGTCGCCGGCATGCCCGAGCTCCTGGCCGGGCTCGAGCTTCCCCGATGTGTCGCGTCGAGCAGCGACCTCGATCGGGTCCGACTGTCACTCGACATCGCCGGGCTGGCCCAGTTCTTCGATCCCGAGTACATCTACTCAGCGCACATGGTCCAGCGCGGCAAACCGGCCCCGGACCTCTTCCTGCACGCGGCGGCGCAGTACCCCGTCGACCCGGCGAACTGCCTGGTGATCGAGGACAGTCCCCACGGCGTGAGCGCGGCGATTGCCGCCGGCATGGCCGTGGTTGGCTTCGTCGGCGGGAAACACGCTCGGCCGACGCTGGTCGAGCGGCTCGCGTCGGCCGGTGCCGACCGCGTCGTCGAACACCCCAGCGAATTGCAGGACCTCATCTGACCCCGTTCCACCGACTGATGGCGTCGTCGGCCGGGCCGAGCGCATCGTCGTTCGGCGGGTCCCGGGAACGAGGCCTGGCCGTGTCAGGAGGGGGAGAGGGTGTCGGCCAGCTCGTCGGGTGAGGCGAGGCTGTCGGCCGGTCCGATGATCGTGAGCTGATCGTCGGCTTCGAGCATGAAGTCGTCGGTCGTTCGCAGGACTCGGCCGTCACGACGGACCGCTTCGAGGCGGACACCGTCGGGTGGCTCGAGGTCACCGACCCGCTGTCCGATCAGCTCGCCGGCCGGGAGCTCCTCCATCAGTGTGTACTGCTCGATGGCGAGCTCGGGAAGCAACGAGCTCTTCACCTCGCTCTCGAAGCTCGCGTCGATCATGGCGAGACCGGAACCGGAGTGGAGGTAGGCAGCCAGCTCGCCGGCCAGCCGAAGCGCCCGGCCCGCGTTCGACGTGCATCCGGCCAGGAAGAACAAGGCGTTGACCATCTCGTCCTGGCCGCCCCAGTGGGCAGGGATCTGGATGCCCGAGGCGGCCCGGACGATGACGAGGTGCTCGTCGTTGACATCGAAGAACGCGACGGGCGTCGCCGTCGGGTGTCGCTCGGAGGGCTGGATCCACAGCGACCCGGTCTCGAGGAACTTGTTGGTGACCTCCTCGGGCTCGATGCCCATTCGGCGGCTCAGGACATCGGACGCACGGTGGGCGGCCTCGTTGATGTCGGCTCCCTCGGGAACGCTGATGACCGCGGCTCGGGCAATGAGTCCGGGGTATTCGTCGGCGACGCGCAGGCCGTGGCTCTGCATGGCCGCGCTGATCTCCCGGTCGAGGCTGCGGTCCGCAGCACGTCCCCACCGCTCGAAGACGTGATAGATCGCACCGGCGTGCGTAGCGCGGGATCGGCCGTAGAGCCCGTACCAGCCGAGTGCGACCAGGATCGAAGCGCCGACGAGCGCGAGCGGAAGTGGACCCAGCTCGATGATGAGGTAGATCGCGATGACGACTCCGGCAATCTGGAGAAACGGGAACCATGGCGCCGTGAAGCCCGGTGCATAGGAGCGGATTCGCGATGCGCGGAGCACGATCACCGCCAGATTCACCAGGCCCAAGGTCAAGAGCACGAACGCACTCGCGAGCTTCGCGATGGCGGCGACATCGAATGCGACCACGACGGTCCCCATTGCCGCGCCGGTCACCACCACACCCGCGACCGGAGTCCCGCGCCGGCTGAGGCGCTGGAACCGGGAGCCCACGAGCCCGTCGCGACTCATGGCGACCGGATAGCGTCCGGCCGCGAGGATTCCGGCGTTGACCGCCGACGAGAATGCCGCGAGCGCGGCGAGGACGACGATGACCACACCCGCCTCGGAGAGGACGACCTCGGCGGCGGAGTGGATGGGGGCGAGATCGTCGTGGAGCTGGACGGCCGGAACGACAGCGATCACGACGAGAACGGCGAGGGTGTAGAGGATGGTGCTGACGAGCAATGACAGCGCCATGCCGAGGGGAATGTTGCGTGACGGGTCCTCGATCTCCTCGGCGACGCTCGCAACCTTGGTGAGACCGCCGTAGGACACGAAGACGAGGCCGACGACGGCGATCATGCCACCGACGCCCGACTCGAAGAACGGCTCGAGCGAACCATCGCCCCTGGATACATCGGGGAGACCGGCGCCGAGGAACACCGCCATCGAGAACAACACGAATGCCACGAGCAGCAGCTGGACGGTGGCGCTCGTTTTCGAGCCCACGATGTTCAGCACCGTGAACAGCGCGATCAGCGCGAGGGCGAGCGGCTTGGCCGGGACATCGATCACAAGGTTCAGATAGGCACTCATGCCGATGAGGGCGAAGGCGTCCTTCAACACGAGCGAGAGCCACGTGCCCATTCCGGCGATCGTGCCGACAGCGGGCCCC
>JAOTZB010000475.1 GCA_029861625.1 Acidimicrobiia bacterium | reverse complement strand
GCACGGTTGCGCAGGTTCTGGACGAGATGAGAGGCCACCGAATGACGGCTCATCTCCCGTAGACGTCGATGCAGGAGCGCATTGAGCTCGGAGTAGGACCCGCTGTCGGCCGCGGCCACGGCGGTTCGCATGCGGTCGATGACATCGATCAGCTCGCTGCGCTCGTCGTCGGTGGCATTGCGGGCGGCGTGGGCGGCGATGAGGCTCTCGAGTGCAGCACGGGACTCGGTGATCTCGATGGCCTCGGCGATCGTGATCCGCCTCACGGTTGCTCCACGATTGGCCTCGCGTTCGACCAGCCCCTCCGCGGTGAGCTCGATCAGCGCCGAGCGCACCGTTGCGCGCCCGCAGCCGTAGCGGTCTGTCAGCTGGAGCTCGACCAGGCGCTCACCCGGCGGATACACGCCCGCGAGGATGTCTCGCCGGAGATCGTCGGTGATGGAGTCGGGGCGCGGCATTGGGCTGAACCCGCCGATCGCGTGGGAGCGGGTGTCTGACTATTGTCGACAATGATGTTCCCGATCAACTACGGCTCACACGATTCGAGGACCGCATGAAGATCGTCATGGCAGGCGAGGGAGCGATCGCCCGCAAGCACCTGCCCGCCATCGCGAGAATCGATGGCGTCGAGGTGGTGTCGATTGCCGGCGGTGCCGCCGCCGACACCGAGGCACTGGCGGCCGAGCATGGAATCGGGCACTGGTCCCTCGATCTCGACGAGTGCCTCGCTCGGCCCGGCGTCGATGCGGCGATCCTGACGACGCCGACCCAGCTCCACGCATCGCAGGCGATGCAGGTGCTCGCGACCGGGAAGCATGTCCTGGTCGAGATCCCGATGGCCGACAACCTCGCCGACAGCGAGGCGCTGGTCCGGGCCGCGGAGACATCGGACAGAACCGCGATGGTGTGCCACACCCGACGGTTCAACCCCAGCCACCAGTGGGTCCACGATCGCATCGCGAGAGGCGAGCTGGGGCTGCAACATCTGGTCGTCGAGACGTTCTTCTTCCGCCGCGAGAACAAGAACGCGCTGGGGAAGCCGAGGTCGTGGACCGACAATCTCCTCTGGCACCACGCCTGTCACACGGTCGATCTGTTCCAGTACCAGACGGGTCAGGTCGCCGATCGGGTGTCGGCGCTACAGGGCCCGCTGCACCCCGAGCTCGGCATCGCGATGGACATGAGCATCGGCATGACGGTGCCGTCGGGGGCGGTGTGCTCGCTCGCGCTGTCGTTCAACAACGAGGGGCCCTTCGGCACGTTCTTCCGCTACATCTGCGACAACGGCACGTACATCGCCCGCTACGACGATCTCGTCGACGGCAACGAGGAATCGATCGATGTCTCCGGTGTGGCCGTGTCGCTCGACGGCATCGAGCTCCAGGACCGTGAGTTCTTCGCGGCCATCGACGAGGGACGCGAACCGAACGCGTCCGTGCGTCAGTGCCTCGACGCGATGCGAACCCTCGACCGCCTCGAGCAAACCCTCCCACCCCCCTCGAAATTGCGGTGATGGTGGTCCGGTAGCGCGCGCCAGCACTGCAATTTCGGTGAGGATCGGAGAGGATGGGCCCCATGGGACGACACGCGATCAAGACGCCGCCGCACCACGCGACCTGGACGGAGTTCCTCGACGTGTGGCGAGCAGCCGATGACATCGACGTTTTCGAATCCGCGTGGAACTGGGACCACTTCTACCCACTCGCACCGCCCTACGACGGTCCCAATCTCGAGGGCTGGACCATGTTGGGCGCGCTCGCGCAGGCGACGTCGCGCATTCGCATCGGCGCCATGGTCAACGGTATGCACCACCGCCACCCTGCGGTCACGGCCAACATGGCCGCGACGCTCGATCACATCTCGGGTGGCCGATTCGAGCTCGGCATGGGTGCGGGCTGGAACGTGATGGAGTCCGATGCGTACGGCATCCCGCTCGGATCGCTGAAGGAGCGTTCCGACCGTCTGGAGGAGGGCATGGAGGTCATCGTGTCGTTGCTCACGAACGAGACGACGACGCACACTGGCCGTCTCTTCGAGCTGACCGACGCGCGGTGCGAACCCAAGCCTGTGCAGGACCGGATCCCCATCGTGATCGGCGGCAAGGGGAAGAATCGCACGCTGCGCACCGTCGCTCGG
>JAOTZB010000474.1 GCA_029861625.1 Acidimicrobiia bacterium | reverse complement strand
GCTCACCGGCGCGGGCCGCGGGTTCTGTTCAGGCATGGATCTCAAGGCGTTCGCCAAGGGCGAGTCACCCGAGGGAATGGACCAGTTCATCCAGAACGGCGCCGACAAGCCGCTCATTGCCGCGATCGAGGGTTTCGCGCTCGCCGGCGGGCTCGAGCTGGCGCTCGGCTGCGATCTGCTGGTTGCGGCCGAAGGTGTGAAGCTCGGCATCCCCGAGACCGGTGTCGGCCTGTTCGCCGCAGGTGGTGGCCTCCTGCGCCTTCCGAGCAGGATCGGCTTCGCCCGGGCGATGGAGATGGCCCTCACGGCCGATCCGATCACCGCCGAGCAGGCCAATGAGTACGGGCTCGTGTCCCGCGTGGCCGAGAAGGGCACGGCGGTCGATGTCGCGCTCGAGCTGGCCGAGCGCATCGCGAAGAACGCCCCGCTCGCGGTGGCGTCGTCGAAGCAGCTCATCTGGGCCACCCAGGGACTGACCGAAGCCGATTTCTGGCAGCTCCAGCAAACCCACACCGCCCGCGTGTTCACCTCGAACGACGCCAAGGAAGGACCGAGGGCCTTTGCAGAGAAACGTGCGCCCGACTGGAGCGGTACCTAGCGACGAGCGAGGAGCTCAGCGAAATGTCATCACCGCCCAGGATCGGGATAACGATGGACTGCCCCGACCCCGATCGGGTCGCCTCGTTCTGGGAGAAGTTCATCGGTTACGAGCGCCGCGCGAACCAGTCGGGAGGGACCTACGTCACCATCGACAAACCCTCCGGTGTTACCGGACCGCCGCACCTGACGTTCCAGAAGGTGCCGGAACCCAAGGTCGCCAAGTCCCGCGCGCATCTCGATCTCTTCGTCGAACATGCCGTACCGATCGTCGAGGAGATGATCGCCGCCGGAGCCACCCCGATCGAGACCACCGAGGCCGGGGAGTGGACGACCCGCATCCTCCTGGATCCGGCCGGGAACGAATTCTGCGTGATCGGTCCCGACTGACGGTCCGGCCGTGCAAGGGTTGACCCGCCGAGACGGAAGCCGACGAGGAGGACGCCGTGGCCGATCGAATGAGCTTCTGGGCATGGGGCCTCGAGTCCGAGGAACCGACCGACGAGGCACGCGCTGCCCTCGCGGCGCGCTTGTCCGAGAAGTTCGGCACCGCCGTGACCCCGAGGCCCATTCCCGACCTCGCCGATGCCGAGCTCCGCGCTCCGAGGGTCGAGCCACCGGACACGCTGGCCGCGTTCTGCTTCACCGACACCTACGAGCGGGCCCGGCACAGCTATGGCGCCCACTTCACCGACCGGACCAAGGCCTTCGATCTCGACTTCCCCAACCCACCGGACTTCGTCGCCCATCCGCGCGACGAATCCGAGCTCGAGGCGATCCTCGCATGGTGCCACGAGGGCAACCACAGTGTCGTCCCGTACGGTGGCGGCTCGTCGGTGGTGTGGGGCGTAGACCCGCCCGAGACCGACACGGCCGTGACCGTCGCACTCGACCGGCTCGACCAGGTGCTGGAGATCGACGCCACGTCACGAGCAGCTCGCATCCAGGCCGGCACGTTCGGCCCGTCGCTCGAGGCCCAGCTCAGGCCGTCGGGCCACACGCTCCGCCACTTCCCCCAGTCGTTCCGGTTCTCCACCTTGGGCGGATGGATCGCCACGCGGTCGGGCGGGCACTACGCGACGAACCACACCCACATCGACGATCTCGTCGAGTCGGTTCGCATGCTCACACCCAGCGGATGGTGGGAGTCGCGACGCCTTCCCGGCAGCGGTGCAGGGCCCAGCCCCGACCGCATGGTGATCGGGAGCGAGGGAATTCTCGGCATCATCACCGAGGCGTGGATGCGCATCCAGGCTCGTCCGACGTTCAGGGCCACGGCCGGCGTGGTGTTCGACTCATGGGCAGCGGGCACCGACGCGGTGCGCCAGATGGTCCAGGCCAAGCTGTGGCCCGCCAACCTGCGGATCCTCGACCCGGTCGAGGCGGGCCGGGCCGCCGGCCTGGACGGAGAACAGGCGCTGGTGATCATCGGCTTCGAGTCGGCCGAGCTGTCGCAACGGTGGGCGATTCACGCTGCGGTCGACCTCGCCCGTGCCTGCGGCGGCCACATCGCCGATGACGACATCAGGATCGACGACGGAACGGG
>JAOTZB010000010.1 GCA_029861625.1 Acidimicrobiia bacterium | reverse complement strand
CTGCTCAGAGCAGTGGGCTCCACCAGGCCACAGACCAGCATGCTCGTCCGCTGGGAGGGCGCGATCATCGCCGTTTTCGGGGGAATCCTCGGTCTCGTGCTCGGCATCGCGTTCGGCGTGATCGCGGTGATCGTGATCCCCGACAGCATCGTCGACACCATCGACATCCCGCCGGTTCAGCTGATCCTCTACCTGGTCATCGCCGCGCTCGCCGGACTGATCGCCGCATACTTCCCGGCCCGGAATGCTGCCCGGCTCAACGTGCTCGAGGCCATCGCCACCGAGTGACGGCCCGGGAAGCGGGAACCGATGGCGATACGTCCGATCGGCGATACTGACAGCAGAGCCCACACCGATGACGGACCGCTGAATCGATGTGGGCCCTGCTGCGAACTGGGTCTTCGACCCTCCCTGTTGCGAGGCGTCGGGTCGGTTCGTCGGGTGCCGAACGAATCGGCGTGGTCATCACCCGCCCTCGACCGGCTCCGGTCGCACCTCCGCCGCGGGCGCATTGTCGTGGGGGCTGCTGCCACCGAAGCCGTCACTGCTCTTGATGCGCACCGCGGCCGGGCCGAGGATGGCGATGAACAACGCCGGAAGGATGAACAACACGAGCGGGAAGAGCAGCTTGACCGGCAGCTTCATGGCCTTCTCTTCAGCTGACTGACGGCGCTTCTCGCGAGCCTCGTCGGACTGCACCCGGAACACCTGACCGATCGGGATACCGGACTTGTCGGCCTGGTTGAGCGCACGCACGAACATGCGGAGCTGCACCACGTCGGTCCGGTCGAGCAAGGAATTGAGCGCTTCGGAGCGGGGCATTCCGAGACGGATCGACCGCAGCACCTTCGCGAACTCCTGCGACAGCGGGTTGTCGTTGGACACGACGACTCGCTGGAACGCAGCCTCGAAGCCGAGACCGGCCTCGACGATGATGGTGAGCTGGTCGAGCATGTCGGGAAGCGAGTACTCGATCTCCTGCTGACGGGACTGGGCCCGCTTGTCGAAGATGAAGTCCAGCCCCATCCAGCCTGCAGCCGGGACGCTGAGCCCGAGCACGATGTTCGCAGGCGACGGGGCGGTGAAGAACAAGAACACACCGGCCAGCAGGCCCATGACACCGAACACGAGCTTGTACAGGTTGACTCGGTCCATCGGCCACGACGACGACATGCCCGCCATCGCGACACGCTTCTCGAGTATCGCCGCCCGTTCGGTCGGGTTGAACCGCGTCGCCAGATTCGCCATGGCCCGGAGCCCCGGGTTGACGAGGCGAGCGCGGGCCGACATCTGCAGCATGGTGTCGTGAAGGCTCAGCGGACCCTGATGGGTTTCCCCGTCGGGTGTCTGCAACGTCACGTACACGACGGCGCCGGCGACGAGGAACATCACGGCTCCGACGAGCAGAACGTTCGGACCACTGAGGAGGGTTTCGAGGTTCTCAAGCATCTTGTCGTCCTCCTAGAAGCGGAACTGCGCCATCTTGCGCAGCCAGAACGAGCCGACGAGCAGCAGACCGACCGCGATCGCGATCAGCGTGTGACCGAGGCTGCTCTTGGTGAGCTCGGCGACGTATTCACGGTTCGTCACGAACATCAGACCCACCACGCCGGGCGGCAGGAGGCTCATGACGAGACCCGACATGCGACCTTCGGCGCTCAATGCGCGCACCTGGCCGCGAACCCGGTTCCGGGCCCTGATGGTCTGGGCGACACGGTCGAGAACGTCTGCGAGGTTTCCGCCGACATCCTCGTGGACCTCGACCGCCGAGACGACCCACGAGAAGTCGTCGCTGTCCATGCGGATCGCCACGTCGCGGAGCGACTCGACGAACCCGCGTCCGAGCCGGTTCTCGGTGAGCACCTTGCGGAGCTCCTCCTTGGCCGGTGGCGGCGATTCGTGACCGACAGCGCTGAGCGCCTGCACGAAGCTCATACCGGCGCGGAGCGTGCCACCGAGCAATTGCAGCATCTCGGGAAGCTGATCCTCGAAGGCCTGACGGGACTTCCGGACCTTCCGGTTCAGGATCATGAGGGCGAAGACCGGACCGACCACAAGTCCGAGGATCGGTGTGAAACCACCGAGCAGGAACCCGAGGATAACGGCGAGGCCCAGCCCGGCCAGGATGACGATCCCGAAGAACTCGGCCGGCTTCATCGTCGCGCCGACGACCTCGAGCTTGACTCGGGTCGACGCCGCGAAACCCGTGCGCTCGAGACGGCGATCGGCCGCCTCGCCCACACCGGACCGAAGTCGGTTCAACAGGCTCTCTTGCTCGTCCTCTTCGACCTCACGGGTGGCCGACTCGATCATGAATGCCGCCATCATCCCCAATAGGACGAGAACGCCACCCGCTGCGAGCATCGGGTCGACACCACCCAGGAGGGCGGCCTGGACCATCACCACGAACCGCCGAGCAGGTCGAGCGGGCCGGTTTCGAAGAGGCTCGAATCGAGATGGACGCCGTAGTCGGCGAGCTTGTCGCTGAACTTCGGACGGAGCCCGGTCGGGACAATGTGACCGAGGAATCGGCCGTCGTCGTCGATGCCGGCGTCGAAGTCGAACGTGAAGATGTCGTTGAGGGTGATCACGTCACCCTCCATGCCGATGACCTCGCTGATCGACATCACGCGACGAGTTCCGTCACGGAGTCGGGCGAGATGCACGATCACGTCGACCGCGGCTGCGATCTGCTCACGAATCGCTCGGGCGGGGAGCTCCATGCCCGACATGAGCACCATCGTCTCGAGACGACTCAGGGCGTCACGAGGGCTGTTGGCATGCAACGTCGACAGGGAGCCGTCGTGGCCGGTGTTCATGGCCTGGAGCATGTCGAGGGCCTCGCCGCCACGACACTCACCAACGACGATCCGGTCGGGGCGCATACGCAGCGAGTTCTTGACGAGATCACGGATCTCGATGGCGCCTCGGCCTTCGAGGTTGGCCGGGCGGGTCTCCAGGCGGACCAGATGGTCCTGCTTGAGCTGGAGCTCGACCGAGTCCTCGATGGTGACGATGCGCTCGTCGGTCGGGATGAACGACGACAACACGTTCAGCAGCGTCGTCTTACCCGAACCGGTACCACCGGCGACGAGCATGTTGAGCTTGCCGCGGACACAGCCGTCGAGCAGACCTGCGGTCTCGGTTGTGATCGAACCGAACCGAATGAGGTCGTCGACGGTCAGCGGATC
The DNA here is from genome assembly GCA_029861625.1 of Acidimicrobiia bacterium. Lineage (GTDB taxonomy): Bacteria > Actinomycetota > Acidimicrobiia > Acidimicrobiales > JAHEJN01 > JAOTZB01. Next base: position 25,558 of record JAOTZB010000010.1, on the reverse strand, counting down.
CTTGGCGAACTTCCGGATGGTGAGCGATGAGCCGTCGACCGCCAGCGGCGGGATCACGGCGTTCACACGAGAACCGTCCGGAAGGCGGGCGTCCACCATCGGCGATGACTCGTCGATGCGACGGCCGACCTTGCTGGCCATGCGCTGGATGACCTGACGCAGCGCGTCTTCGGTCGAGAAGACAGCCTGGGTGCGGTAGAGCCGGCCGGCCTTTTCCACGAAGATCATGTCGGGACCGTTGACCATGACTTCGGACACGTCCGGATCCTGGAGCAGCGGCTCGATCGGACCATGGCGGAGCACGTCGTTGATGAGCTCCTCGGCCAGATCGTTGCGCTCGGCCTCGGTGAGGCTGAGACCTTCCTCGACGAGGAAGCTCGCGAACTCCTCGATCACAACCGGCTCGAGCTCACTCTCGTCGGCCGACGCGTTGAACAGGCGCGTGCTCAGCCGACCGATGAGCTCTTCGTGAGCCCGGATCTTGAGCTGCACCATCTCCGGCGACAGCCGGGATCCGGTGCCTTCGAGGACTCGGGCACCGCCGAAGGTCGACGTGGACTCGGATGTGGCTCCGGCAGGAGCGGCCACGGCAGCGGGTTGCGGCGCGGCCGGCGCCGCAACCTGGCCATTGTGGGGAACCGGTTCAGCGGGCGCGTCGATGACCGGCTGGCCACCGATGACGGGAATGTCGGGCCTCGGGGGCAGCGGGTTGATCTCGGCCTCATGATCGAGGATGAGATCGTCGTCGGGCAGGACCGCGACAGCCACGGCCGGGGGTGCAGGCACAGCCGGAGCGGCCGGAGCAGCCATCACCGGAGCGGCAGGCACGGCCGGAGCGGCCGGAGCAGCCATCACCGGAGCGGCAGGCACGGCCGGAGCAGCCGGAGCAGCCTGGGCCACCGGGGCAGCCTGAGCCACCGGGGCAGCCTGAGCCACTGGTGCAGGCTGAGCCACCGGGGCCGGCTGAGCCACAGGAGCAGCCGGGGCCGCCTGGGCCACCGGGGCGGCCGGAGCCGCTGGTGCACCCTGAGCAGCCTGTGTGAACGGATCCCACTCCTGGGGATCCTCGAGCCCGAAGTCGAAGTCGTCGCCCATCAGCTCGTGTTCGGTCAGCACCTGATCGCCGAAGATGACCTCTTGGGGGTCTTTCTTGGCGCCGAAGAGCTTGCGGCCCTTCTTCTCTGACTTGTCCCGAGACATCAGCCTTCGCCTTCCGTCTCGAATGCCAGATCCTCAGGGGCCTCTTCGTCGAGCGCCTCGAGGTCGTCACGATCGATGAAGATGCTCACCTCTTGGTGGATCGACTCCTGGGTGGTGACACCGTTCGTGTTCTCGCCCGCTTCGGCCGGCTGGTAGGCCAGCCAGATGTTGGAGAACTCGAGGGCATAGACCAGACGCTCGACCTGGCTGGCCGGCAGCGCGATCGTCACGTAGTAGGTGAGGCTGTTCGTCGGGTTCAGCGAACCCTCGGCGACCTCGATCGCAATTCCGTTCGAGTTGGTCGCGGCGATGAAGGTGTCCTCGACCTGCACGTCGGCCACGAGCGCCTTGTGCAACAGAACGTCGGTGCTGGTCGCGTTCTCGCCGGCCACCTCTTCGGGCTCGGTCACGAACGAGGAGACGATGGCGACGGTGTCACCGGGGCGGACGCGCCCGCCGAGCGCTCGCTCGGAGGTGAGGCCGAACGTGACGGTGAGGTAGTCCGGTGGGACCTCGATGGGGTCGCCCAGATTGACGATGAAACCCTCGGCGTCGATCGCCGTGAGGGCGCCTTCGACGATCGGGTCCGGAGCGGCGAGCGGCTCCTGTTCGAGCGGGAGCAGCTCTTCAGACTCCTCGACCACTACTTCGGGTGTGGGGGGCGCGGCCTCGGAGGCGTTGCGATTGTCCTTGAGATACAAGAAGACGAGGAGGGCACCGAATGTCGCCATGATGCCGGCGACGGCAAACCCTATCTTTCGCTTCATCGTGCGGTCCTTTCACGAGAGAGCTGGTCGAGTGCGCTGTGCAATCTCGCCAGGATGGGTCGGTCGTACCGACCCCAACTTGCACAGCTGGGCGGGGACCGAGTCCCCGCCCAGCGTGCTTGACTGCTATCCGGTTCTTCGACCGGTGTGCATGTGGGTCTTACAGAGCGTTGTTGACGGTGTCGAAGCCTTCCTTCACCGACGTACCAACGGCCGCAACGACTGCGACGATGATGGCGGCGATGAGGGCGACGATCAGGCCGTACTCAACTGCCGTGGCGCCACGCTCGCTGTCGCGGAGCTTGGCGATCACGTTCTGGATGCGCACATAGTTCTGAAGCATTTTCGATGGTTCCTTCCATGAAACAGGATGTCGTTACCGAGAGCCACATGGGTCGGAAGCTCACGGGTTAGACCGAACGACGCCGGCCGCCCAGGAGGCCGGCCGCCGTCCGCTCCGAGCCGAAAACCCGACCCATTGCGTATGGCACCGCCAAGCTCTTCCCTTGCGGATTCTCGCTATGCCCATCGGCGGATGCCGGCGAGCACTTGAACAATCGACGTACCCCGATGTCGAGTTGAGCGCTTTCTGCCCCGCTGGGTCGATCGACCCATGCGAGAAACGGCCGGGAGCTCGTCGTCGATCCTGGGCCGAAGTCCTCACGCCCACGTCTCAATTTCCGGGCGTCCCCGACCGATGGACAGAGATGACCGTCACCACGACCGAGGACGTTGCGCGTTCCCGGGGCGGTCGGGAGCGCACCACCGGCCTCGATCGGCGGCTGCTTCGCATCGCCGTCATCGCATTCCTCGTCCTGCGAGCCGTCAGCACGCTGATGGGCGTCGCGGCGGCCGAGCTCGGTACTCCGGTCGAGGAGATCCCCGAGAACGCCCGTGAGCTCCTCGGTGAGGACCAGCTCGACTCCGGCGTGAGCCGGTACCTGCTCGACCCGTGGCAGCGCCATGACACCGTGCGGTATTTGCGCATTGCCCGAGAGGGGTACTCGCATTCGATCGACTCGGTCTTCGCGCCGTTGTACCCGCTGTTGATCCGGGCCGTGGCCACTCCGCTGGGCGGCGACTCGGCGGCGCGGATGCTGGCGGCGTTGATCGTGTCGAACACGGCCCTCATTGGTCTGCTCTATGTCTTCTTGCGCCTCGTCAGCTCGAACTTCGACGACCGCACGGCCATCCGGTCGATGATCGCGCTCTTGGTATTCCCGACCGGTTTCTTCCTGGCCGCTGGGTATGCCGAGCCGCTGACCCTCTTCGCGCTGTTCGCATCACTGCTCCAGCTCCAGAAGGGCAGAACCCTCCAGGCCGGCATGCTGGGCGCAGTGGCCGCGCTCAGCCGGCTCACGGGATGGGTCGCGTCGATCCCGATCGCGTGGAGCCTCTGGCATCGGAGGCACGAGGTCAGGGCAGCCGGTCCGGCGACCGTGGCCAAGGAGGTCGCGGCAGCCGGGCTGCCGATCGTCGCGTCGGCATCGTTTCTCGCGTATCGATGGCTCAACGGACTGCCGTCGATCACCTGGGTGTACGAGAACGAGTGGTTCTCCGAGACGTCGTGGCCCGGACACGACTTCTTGCTCTCGTTCTGGTGGATCGTCAGCGGATCGGTTCCGGAGGGAACCGCCTTCAGCTTCTACATCGACTTCCTGGCCGTGTGCCTCGCTCTCGCCGCGTGGCGCTGGAGCTGGAACCGCATGCCCCGCACCTGGGTGATGTACACCATCGCCGCGACGCTCTTCATGATGCTGCCGGTGAACCACGCGGTTACCCACCGATCGGTCAGCCGCTACGTGCTGGCGGTGTTCCCCGTCTTCGTCATGTTGGCCAGCATCCGTTCCGCCCGGCTCCGCCGCACCCTCGCCATGGTGAGCGGCACGCTCTCGCTCATCTTCATGTTCACGTTCGGCAGCTGGTACTGGGTCGCCTGATCAGCGACGGAGCACGAATCCCCTGTAGCCCCTGACGAACCCGACCGCTTCGAGGTCGGCCGCCACCGCCGACTCCCCGGCCGGGGAACGTCGTGGACCGGCGCGTGCATACACTCTGGCCATGGCTGCGTACACGACGCCCGAGTACCACCCGGCATTCGAGGAGTACTGCGAGACCATCTACGAGCTCGCCGAAGACGATGTCGCGGTCATCCAAGCGCGCATCGCGGACCGCCTGGGCGTGTCGAGACCGGCGGTCAGCGAGATGATCCGCCGCATGGCGGGCGAAGGACTCGTCGATGTGGGCCGACGGATCACCCTCACGAGCGACGGGCTCGAGCTGGCCGAGGCAGTGGTCAGGAGACATCGCCTGGCCGAACGTTTCCTCACCGACGTGTTGAGCCTGTCGTGGGCCGACGCGCATACCGAGGCCGGAAAGTGGGAACATGTGATCTCGCCGACCGTCGAGGCCGCGCTCACCCGAGTGCTCGGCGACCCCACGACGTGTCCTCACGGCAACCCGATTCCGGGGTCGAGCTACGAGGAACCCGACACCGTCACCCTTGCCGACCTCGACATCGGCCAGCGGTTCACCGTGTCCCGCATCCCCGAGGAGCTCGAGTTCACGGAGGGGCTCCTCGACTTCCTCGAGGCATCGCACGTCGTGCCCGGCCGTTCCGGTGTGCTCACCACATCGTCTCCCGACGGCACGACCACCGTCGAGATCGACGGCGGCCACGTCGGGGTCGGCGCCTTTGCCGCCGAACGCATCCTCGTGACCCCTGGCTGACGGTTCTCAGTCGAGGCGATCGGCGGCTCGGATCACCAGCAGCCACGTGAGCATGGCCGAGACGCCCAACAACACCATCGACTCGAGCCCGGCCTGCGCGTACGACAGCGTCTCCATCGAGGCCCAGATCTCGGTGGCGAGCGTGTCGAAGCCGATCGGTGCCAACAGCAGGGTCGCCGGCAGCTCCTTCATCGTCGACAACAACACGAGTCCGGCCGCGGCCAGCAGCCCCGGCACCATGATCGGTAGATCGACGGACAGGAAGCGCCTCACCGGACCGGCACCGAGCATCCGCGCCGCGTCCGTCAAGCGTCGTGGCACCCCGCCCACGGCCACCTGTGACGCCCGCGTGCCCTGCGCGCCGAAGTGGATCACGTACGCCAACACCAGCAATGGCAAGGTCTGGTAGACGCGGACGAACGCAGTCGAGCTCAGCACCCAGAAGACCAGGGCGAGGGCGGTCACCAGCCCGGGGAGCGCGAATCCGCCGACGACGAAGGTGTTCGCGATCGCCCCGGTCCGACTGCGGTAATGGACGGTTGCGTAGGCGATCGGCAATACGACCGCGACCGTGACAATGGCGGCGACGATGCTGACGAGCACGGTGTTCGTGACGGCCGAACCCAGCCCGTCGCCGTCGAGACCGAGCGATCCGCGGCTCCGGCTGCTCGCCATTCCCCGGATGGTCCAGTGCGCCAGCGATGCCAGCGGCCCGACGATGGCGATGCCGACGAACCCGACGACACCGACGGCTGCGGGCCAGCGCCAACGACGGAGCGGCACCCGCAACCCGGTGGGCCGGCTCGAGGCTGCCACCGGGACGTCGTGGCGGACCATTCGACGCTCGATCGCCACGACCAGGAGGGCGAGGACGCCGAGCAGCAGGCTCAGCGCCATCGCCGTGCCCCGATCGGCGAGCCGGTTCGAGAATATGACCCGTGTGAGCGTGTCGTAGCGCAACAGCTCGACGGCACCGAAATCGCTGATCGTGTAGAGGAAGACCAACAACGCGCCCGCCGAGATCGCCGATCGGGCCTGGGGGAGGACTACCGATGTGAACACGCCGAGAGGACGGCGACCCAACAGCCGGGCGCTCTCCTCCACCGATGCCGGGAGCCGTCGGAGGCGGGCGACCACCGGCAGGTAGACATACGGGTAGGTGAAGAGGGTCAGGACGAACCATGCCGCCCGGAAACCGGCGAGCTGGGGGAGCTCGTCGACACCGACCGGCTCGACGACACGTTCGAGCAGGCCACCGGTCGCGAAGCCGGTGATCAGCGCGGTGGCGCCGACGAACGAGGGGAAGACCAGTGGCAGGGGCGCCAGGACGGCGACCAGGCGGCGTGCCGGGAGGTCGGACCGCGCCACCAGCCATGCCAGGGTCGTGCCGATGACCGATGCCGAGGCAGCAACCGCCACCCCGAGCTGCACCGACCGACCCAGCGGGCTCCACGTGTCGGACGATCCGAAAATGTCGCTGAAGTCGGCGCCGAGCCTGAAGTTCTGCACGACGACATAGGCGAAGGGTCCGGTGAAGACCAGGCCGATGACGGCAACAGTCAGCGTGAGCAGGAGCGCGGGTCGCTCACCCGGGCGGGGGCGGCGGGGGGTCGTGGCCGACGGGAGCGGGTCGACGAGCGGGTTACTGCTGGATGCCACTCTGGTCGATCAGCTCCTGGGTTCCGGTCAACCCACCCGCGAGCACGTCGAGGTCGACGACGATCGCGGCGAGATCGGCCAGCGGCTCGAGCCCGTCAGGTGCGGGCACCGAGTCGACGAGGGGGTACTCCTTCTCGCCGTTCGCCGACAGCTCCTGGGCCGCGTCCGACAAGAGGAAGGCCACGAGCGCTTCGGCCGCGTCGGGCGAGTCGCTCGAGTCGATGACGCCGGCGGCCGTGGTTATGAGAAGCGAACCGAGGTCGCCGTCGGCGAACACGTGATTGGCGGCGGGGAGGTCGGGATCCTCCTCGAGCGATTCGACGAGGTAGTAGTGGTTGACGAGGCCCATGTCGATCTCGCCTCGCGCCACCGCATCCACGATTGCCGAGTTCTTCGGATAGTTCGGCGCGTCGTTGGCCGCCATCCCGTCGAGCCAATCGGCGGTGGCCTCGTCGCCGAGCTCGGCTCGCATGGCGGTGACGAAGTCCTGGAACGAGCCGTTGGCGGGGGCCACGGCAACCCTGCCGGCATAGGCGGGATCGGTGAGCTCGAGGATCGATCGGGGCAGCTCCGACTCGTCGACGGCGTCGGTGTTGTACACGAGCACCCGGACCCGGCCGGTTATGCCGACCCATGATCCCGACTCCGAACGGAACGACTCGTCGACGCGATCGAGCGTGTCGGCGCTCAGCAGGCTCAGCCGGCCCTGTTGATCGAGGAAACCCATGGCGCCAGGGCTCTGGGAGATGAAGACATCGGCAGGCGAGTTGTCACCCTCGGTGTCGATGAGCAGGGCCTGATCGGCCGACCCCGCGTAACGGGCTTCGACGGTTGCGCCGGTCTCGGCCTCGAAGAGGTCGAAGACGGGCTGGATGAGCTCCTCGTCGCGACCCGAGTAGACGGTGATGGTGACGCCATCGAGAGAACCGTCGGAGGATGCACCATCGGGCGGCGGGTCGTCGGAGCCGCACGCCGTGGCGACGAGCAGGACGGCGAGGCTCAGCCCGACCGCCCGCAGGCGGAGAAGGTGGGGAACGTGTGTCATCGACACCATGGTATGAGTGCCCGCCGGCTGATGACAAGCCACCCTAACAGATTTCATGAACGTGACCTATTCCACAGCGGCTCGCGCCACCCCGGCGACGCCGAATCAGCGGGTCGGGGCGTACGCGATGGTGGGGCCGCCCACGTAGCGAACCACCACCCGATCGCCACGTTCGTATCTCGGCGCCGAGGTGAGGCGGGCCCGCAGCACCGTGCCATCGCCGAGCGCGACCTCGTAGGTGGTGTCGTGGCCGTAGTACTCCACGAGACTCACCGCACCGTCGCCGCCGCCCGTGGGGCCGTCGCTCGATGGGGTGACCCCATCGACGAGCCGCGTGAGCGCGAGGTCCTCGGGTCGCACGAGGATCTCGGCGTGGCCCTCGATGTCGGAGTCGACGGGAACGGGTCCGAGGAACGTGTCCGCGTGCTTGCCGCTCACCACACCGGGCACCAGGTTGGCCTCCCCGACGAACGCCGCCACCCACGGTGACGCCGGCCGGGCATAGAGCTCGGCCGGATGACCGAGCTGGACGATCCTGCCGCGGGTCATCACGGCCACCCGATCACCGAGCACGAACGCTTCGTCTTGATCGTGGGTGACGAAAACCGATGTGACATCGAGCGCCGACAGCAGCCGGTGCACCTCGGAGCGGATCTCGACGCGAAGCGTCGTGTCGAGATTCGAGAACGGTTCGTCCAACAAGAGCACGGACGGCTCGGGCGCCAACGCTCGTGCGAGTGCGACGCGTTGTTGCTGGCCGCCCGACAACGTGTGCGGTTGGCGGTCGGCGAGATCGGCCAGGTCCACCATCTCCAGGACATCGTCGGCACGAGGGCCCGAGCGCTTCGAACGGGCGAGGCCGTACGCAACGTTCTTGCGAACCGACAGATGAGGGAACAGAGCCCAGTCCTGGAACACCATGCCCACCCGGCGCCGCTCGGCCGCGAGGTGCACGCCCGGTCCCGAGACGACCGTGCCGCCGACGCGGATCTCGCCCGAGCCGACCGGCTCGAGGCCCGCGATCGCTCGGAGCAGCGTCGTCTTGCCGCACCCGCTCGGCCCGAGGAGCGACACGACCGATCCGGCGTCGACCTCCAGGTCGACCGATTCGAGCACGGTGGCGTCGCCGTACGACACCGAGACGCCGCGCACGTCGATCGCCGCCGAGATGGTCTCGCTCATCACCGCAGCAGGCTACCGCTGCGCCGTGGGGCCGAACGCCCGGTCGTCGCCGCAGCGAGACTCAATCCAGACAAGCGGGCAACGGCTCGGTGTGCACGACGATGAGCCGCTGGGTCGCTCGGGTGAGCGCGACGTACAGCGCCCGCAGGCCCTGACGCTGCTCGCTCACGATGCGCGACGGCTCGACGACAACAGCCATGTCGAGCTCAAGACCCTTGACCAGACCGACCGGGACCACCGTGACCTGCTGTTCGAGCGCGCCTCGATACGCCTGCCCGTGGTCGACACCAGCAGCGGCGAGCGCTTCGGACACCTCGTCGGTGAGCGATGCAGGCGTGATGACGGCGAGATTCCCTGATGCGGCTTCCCCGAGCTCTGCTCGGACCGCGTCGACGACGCCGGCCGCGAGGTCGCGTGTCGCGCTCGCGACGAACCGCGGCTCGACGCCCTCGCTGCGAACCGCCCGCGGCGGCGTGAGCTGTGGCGCCGCGATGGCAAGAACCCTGGCGGCGACGTCCATCGTCGGCCCCGGCAGCCGGTAGCCAACGGTGAGCTCGGCCTGGCGGGGCTCTCGCTTCACGGGCAGGTGCCGCAGCACGCTCTCCCAGCCGTCGTGGGCCCACGCCCCGGTGGCCTGGGCGATGTCGCCGACGATGGTCAGCGAACCGTTCAGCGAGCGCCGCGCCACCATCCGGAGCTGCATCGGCGAAAGATCCTGTGCCTCGTCGATGACGATGTGCCCGTAGGTCCGAACCGGCTCGGTTCTGCTCTTCTTGCCGGAGCGAGGCCCGAGCATCCAGCGAGCCTCGTCGAGCAGCGGCACGTCGTCGACGGTCCAGACGACATCGTCGGCCGTGTCGCTCCGTGCGCGCGCGAGAAGCTCGACCTCGGCGTCGTCGAGATGGCGACGGCCTGCAGACCGCAGAAGCGCAGCCGAGCCGAACAGGTCGTGGAGGAACTGGGTGGGTGTCAGGACGGGCCACATCCACTCGAAAACCTCGCGCATCTCGAGCGTGCCGTGGAGGCTCTCACGAAGATCCTCGGCCTCGTAGTCACCTCGAGCGCTCTCGGCGAGGTGTTCGTAGACGGCATCCTCGACGATGCGGCGACCAGAGTTGTGGTTGCGCGACCGGCGACGCGCCTGTTTGACGATCCTCTTGCTGGCATCGACGCTCAGGCGCAGGCGCTGGAGACCGAAGCCGAGCACGAGGTCGTCGCGCAGCGCCCGTTCGCGGTCGAGAACGGCGCGGTACAAGACGTCGGTCATCCGATCGTCGCCCTTCACCCTGGCGATGGATTCGAGGTCGCGACCCAGGATCTTGAATTCAGGGATCAGGTCGGCGAGCACGCCCAGCTCGACACCGGCTTCGCCGAGCGAGGGCAACACCTGCTCGATGTACGTGAGGAACACGCGGTTGGGTCCGAGGACGAGCACACCCTGGCCCTCGAGCGGGAAGCGGTGGGTGTACAGCAGGTATGCGGCCCGGTGCAGCGCCACGACCGTCTTGCCGGTGCCGGGACCACCCTGCACGATCAAGATGCCGGGCATCGGCGAGCGGATGATCTCGTCCTGTTCGCCCTGGATCGTGGCGACGATGTCGCCGAGGCGGCCGGTGCGCGCCGATTCGAGCGACGCCCGCAGGGTCTGCTCACCACGCAGGCGACCCTCGAGGTTCGCAGCATTGCGTTCGATACCCCCGTCGCCGAAGTACTCGTCCTCGAGCCCGAGCAGCGTTTGACCGCGTGTGGAGAAATGACGTCGCCGGACGAGCCCCATGGGTTCGCTGCCGGTTGCCCGGTAGAAGGGCTCGGCCACGGGCGCTCGCCAGTCGACGACGACGGGCTCCTGATCCTCGTCCCAGACCGCGACGCGACCGATGTGGAACGAGTCGCCCTCCCCCGGCGACTGGCCGTCGGTTCGGCTCAGCTTGTCGGGATCGCTTGCGTCGACACGACCGAAGACCAGCGATGCATCGCCGACATCGAGCTGATCGAGCCTCGCGATGACCGAATCGCGGATCACATCCCGCTCGAAACGAGCCTGGTGGGTTCCGCCGTCGCCGACCTCGACCATCGACTGCACGCGCATGGCCGACTCGCGTGACGTCTCGAGACACGAGTGGGCGTAGTCGATGTAGTCCTGTTCGGCTTCGAAGTCGGGATGGATCTGCAAACGCTCCGGGGTTGCGGCGACAATGCCGGTCGGTTTTCGGGAGTCAACCAATCTAGCGGGCGAGATTTCCAGCTCCTCCGCCGCGATCGCGCCAGATGCCACCGGTACGGTTTCGGTCGTGTCAGCTCGGTCATCGCCCTCCTCGTCACCGTTCCTGACGGCATGTCGCAACGAGCCGGCGCCCCGCGTGCCCGTGTGGTTCATGCGCCAGGCCGGCCGCGCACTGCCCGAATACCGGGCCATCCGGGGCCACGGCTCGATCCTCGACGCGATAGCCGACCCCGACCGCGCGACCGAGATCACGATCCAGCCGGTGCGCCGCTACGGCGTCGACGCGGCCATTCTGTACAGCGACATCGTCGTGCCCGTGCATGCAGTCGGCTTCGGCGTCACGATCGAACCGGGCGTCGGGCCCGTGGTCGAGCGGCCCTTCACCAGCCGGGCCGATCTCGACCGGCTGCCGCCGCTCGATGCCGACGCCCACACCCCGTACGTCGTCGAGACGGTTCGCCGACTCGTCCGGGAGCTCGACGTGCCGCTCATCGGCTTCGCCGGTGCCCCCTTCACGGTCGCGAGCTACCTGATCGAGGGTGGCCCGTCCAAGACGCTGGGCCGCACCAAGGCGCTCATGCTCGAGGACCCCGCGCTCTGGGCCGATCTCCTCGACCGGCTCGCCGATCTCGCCATCGCGTCGCTGCGGTCCCAGGTGGACAACGGCGCGAGCGCCATCCAGCTCTTCGACAGCTGGGTCGGCACGCTGAGTCCGCCCGACTACATCCGCTCGGTGATGCCGGCCTCCTCCAAGGTTCTCGCCGCGGTCGCCGACCTCGGCGTTCCCCGAATCCACTTCGGTGTGGGCACCGGCGAGCTCTTGGTCCCGATGGCCGAGGCCGGCGCCGACGTCATGGGCATCGACTGGCGGGTCCCGATCGACATCGCGAGAGCACGGCTCGGCGCCGGCATCGCGGTGCAGGGCAACCTCGACCCGGCGGTCTGTCTCGCCGACTGGTCCGTCGTCGCCGACGCGGTCCGAGATGTGCTCGATCGCAACGCCGGGCGGGCCGGCCACGTCTTCAACCTGGGCCACGGCGTCACCCCTGACATCGACCCAGGCATTCTCGAGCGGATCGTCGAGCTCGTCCACGCCGAGGGGCGCGCCGACCGGGCGGACGCGTGAGCCGCCGAGTCGTCGTGGTCGGCGGTGGCATCGCCGGCCTCACTGCTGCGCATCGCCTCGTGACGCTCGACTCCGACCTCGATGTCGACCTCTTCGAGCGCTCCGACCGATCCGGCGGCAACATCAAGACCACCGAGTTCGCGGGCCACCCCGTCGACGAGGCAGCCGACGCGTTCTTGACCAGGGTTCCATGGGCCGTCGATCTGTGTCGTGAGCTCGGTCTCGACGACCGGTTGGTGGCCCCGTCGGGGCTGCCGGCGAGCATCTGGCACGAGGACGCGCTGCATCCCATCCCGACGCCGAACGTGCTCGGCGTTCCCCTCGAGCCCGAGGCCCTCGCCGCGAGCGGGCTGGTGAGCGGGGCGGCGGTCGATTCGCTCCGACACGATCGGGCCGGAAACGGTCGCCCCGTCGATCACCAGGATTCGATCGGCACGCTCATCCGTGGCCGCCTCGGCGACGAGATCCTCGAACGTCTGGTCGACCCGCTCATCGGTGGCATCTATGCCGCCCACCCCGACGATGTCAGCCTCGTGACGACCGTGCCGCAGTTCGCGGCGGCGGCCGACGCGCCGAGCTTCACGAGAGCGCTCGCCGAAGCGCAGGACCGCGCCGGCACCGCCACCGAACCGGTCTTCGCCACGCCGCGCGGGGGCGTCGGGCAGCTGGTCGACGCCTTGGAACACCGCCTCGGCGATCGCATCCATCTGAACGCCGTCGTCGAGTCCGTCTCGGCCACCTCGACCGGGCTCGCGATCGAGGTCGATGGCCGGACACAGGCCGCCGATGCTTGCGTGATCGCCACGCCCGCCGAGACCGCGAGTCGGCTGCTGGCGTCCATCCCTGCTGCTGCGACGCTGGCAGCCGTCGACGCCGTATCTGTCTCGATCATCACGCTCGCCTTCGACCGCGAGGCCGTCGACGGCCCCCTCGAGTCGAGCGGGTTCCTCGTGTCTCGCTCGAGCGGCCTCACCATGACGGCGTGCTCGGTGGCCTCCGCCAAGTGGCCCCACCTCGGCCACGACCAGGTGGTGCTGCGGGTGTCGGTCGGACGGGCCGGCGACGACGCGATCGCTGCGGCCTCCGACGCGACCCTCATCGATGTCATCCGCCGGGACCTCGCGACCACACTGGGCATCGAACGACCCCCGACCGACATGCGGATCTCGCGTTGGCCCCATTCGTTCCCCCGGTATCGGCCCGGCCACCTCGAACGCATGGCTGCCGTCACCAGCGCGCTCGCCGGGTCGGGCATCGCCATCGCCGGCGCGTCGACGACCGGCATCGGCATCCCGACATGCGTCAAGAGCGGCGATGCGGCCGCACGACGCACCTACGAGCTCCTCCGATGACCGAGCTCCGCCGTTGTGGATGGGCCAGCGCGCTGATCGAGCTCCAGGCGACCGTCGGCAGCTTCGCCGACTGGGTGTGGGCCTTCGTCGACGGGACGCCGCGGCAGAACCGGTGGTCAGCCCTCGCCGAGGTTCCTGCCAGCACCCCCCTGTCGGCCGAGATCAGCACGGAGATGAAGCGGATCGGGTTCCGTTTCGTCGGACCGACGACGATCTACGCCTTCATGCAGGCGAGCGGGCTCGTCAACGATCATGTGCTCGACTGTTTCCGCCACGACATACTGGCCGGCTGAGACGCCGAGAACTCGAGGAATCGTGGATCACCGCAGCGGGTTTCGGAAGCCAGGAGGTTCAGCATGGACGTCAGCATCACCGGGAAGGCAGAGACCTTCCTGCGCAAGCGCGGCGGCACGATGTCGATCGACTTCATCCGCCCGACCGGTTGAGGGAAGGTCGCTGAGGTGTCGGTCGACACCAACGTCAAGCACAAGAACCTTGCTCCCTACCGTCGGGTCAGGCTCGACGATCTCCGCATTCTCGTCGCCAAGGAGCTCCCGGGGATGGCGTCGTCGATCCGGATCGACCTCGGCGGTCTTCTCGGACGCAAGCTCCTGGTCGAGCTCGACGAGTAGCAGCGGCGCGGCGAGCCTCGCCGCGATCGCATGATCTCTGCCGACCGCGCCCGGGTCTCCGCAGCCGCCGTGGCTTCGGGTGGACTCGTCGCCCTTTCGATGCCCCCCTGGGGTTTCTGGCCACTCGCTTTCGTCGGCCTGGCCGGCCTCGATCGTCTCATCGCCGTGGCCGATGCCAGGGCCCGATTCCGACGGGCGTCGTTGTTCGGGCTCGCATGGATCATGCCCGCGACGTTGTGGATGTGGGCGCTCACCGCGCCCGGCTATCTCGTCGTCGGCCCGCTGTTCGCGGCCGCGCTCGGGGCTGCCGCCATGGCGGTGCCGGCGAATTCGCGGCGGCCCGTCGCCCTGGTCGGGGTCATCGTCGTCTGGGAGGTCGCCCGCTGGTCGTTCCCCTTCGGTGGTGTTCCCCTGGCCACGCTCGCCATGAGCCAGGTGAACAGTCCGCTCGCCCCCACCGTTCGCCTCCTCGGACCGCTGCTGCTCGTTGCGCTCACCGTTGCCGTCGGCATCGGGGCGAGCCTGGCCGTCGACAGACGATGGGTCGCCACCGCCATCGCATCCGGGCTGGTCGTCGGGTTCGTCGCGCTCGCAGCGGTGGCGCCCGACGGCACGGCCGTCGGAGAGATCGACGTGGCGCTCGTCCAGGGAGGCGGACCGCAGGGGACCCGGGCGATCAACACCAGTGCCGAGGAGGTCTACCAACGGCACCTGGCCGCGACCGAGCTGGTGGAGGCTCCTGTCGACCTCGTGGTCTGGCCCGAGAACGTCATCGACATCGACAGGCGCCTCGAGGAAACGCCGAAGTTCGCCGAGCTCCAGGCGCTCGCGGTCCGGCTCGACGCCCATCTCGTGGTCGGTGTCACCGAGGACGTGTCCGACGACGCCTTCGTCAACTCCTCGGTGTTGATCTCACCGGCCGGCGTGTCGGTGGACCGGTACGAGAAGGTCATCCGTGTCCCGTTCGGCGAGTACGTCCCGTTCCGTGCGGTGATCGAGCCGTTCGCGCCCGACTACCTGCCGGCCCGGGACGCGCGCGCCGGCGACACCGATGCGGTGCTCGACTCCGACATCGGCGTGTTCGGCGTCTCGATCTCGTGGGAGATCTTCTTCGACACCAGTGTCCGCGCTGCGGTCCGAGACGGCGCCCAGGTGGTGCTCAACCCGACCAACGGTTCGTCGTACTGGCTGACCATCGTCCAGACCCAGCAGGTCGCGTCGTCACAGCTCAGAGCCCTCGAGACCGGCCGCTACGTCCTCCAGGCGGCACCGACGGGCTTCACTGCCATCATCACCCCCGACGGCGACGTGATCGACCGAACGGGCGTGAGCGAGCGGGCCGTCGTCCAGGGCACGATCGAGCTCCGCGACGGTGAGACGCTCGCCGTGCGCCTCGGCCGCTGGCCCATGGTCCTTGCCGCGGTCGCCCTCATCGGCCTCGCGTGGGCCCCTTCCCAACGTCGACGTGCGACCGAGGCCACACCCTCGCGCTGATCACACCTCGAGGATCACCGTGCACGGGCCGTCGTTGACCAGGGCCACCTCCATGTCGGCCCGGAACGCGCCCGTGGCCACGAGGGCACCGAGATCCCGCAGGGCCGAGACCAGCCGCTCGATCAGCGGTTCCGCATGTCCCGGGCGGGCGGCAGCGCTCCACCCCGGCCGACGGCCCTTACCGGTGTCGCCGTACAGCGTGAACTGGCTGACGACGAGGATCTCGCCGCCGACATCGCTGATGGAGTCGTTCATCACGCCGTCGGCGTCATCGAGGATCCGGAGCCCCCAGAGCTTCGAGGCCAGCTTGTCGGCGTCGGCGGCGTCGTCGCCGTGGGTCACGCCCACCAACACGCAGAGCCCGGCGCCGATCCGTCCGACCTCGTCATCGCCGACCATGACCGCCGCGCTGGTCACCCGTTGTACCACTGCCCTCACATCCAACCCCTTCCCGGGCTCGCAGCGACTTCCTGGGTCGCAGCGACGAGACCCGCGCCTGTCGGCGCTCGCGGCGAGACGCCTCACCGTAGGCAATAGTTCCCGCGCGGGAACACCATCGGGTCGGACCCGGTTGGATTCGATCGCCGCGATCGGTGGTCACACCGGCCGCCACGTCGGAGGCGATCGCCGTGCTGCACGTTGCCGTGCAACGTCGCTCGTCTTAGCGTTCATGGACGGCGTCTTGACGGATAACGACGATTCTTGGAGTCTCTTGCGGTGACATTGCCCGATCGCCCACTTCGCATCGCCCTGCTCTCGTATCGGGGGAAGCCCCATTGCGGTGGTCAGGGGGTCTACATCCGGCATCTCTCGAAGGCCCTGACCGACCTCGGGCACCACGTCGAGGTGTTCGGCGGACAGCCGTATCCCGAGCTCGACGAGCGGGTCCCGCTGCACGAGCTCGAGAGCCTCGACATCTACAACGACCACTTTCCCGGCCGGGTCCCGGGATTCTGGGAGATCAAGAGCTGGCCCGATTTGGCGGAGGTCGCCCAATTCTCGGTCGGGACCTTCTCCGAGCCGTTGGCTTTCAGCCTTCGCGCGTGGCAGGCGCTCAAGCCGCGGGTCGGCGACTTCGACCTCGTCCAGGACAATCAGACGCTCGGGTACGGGCTCCTCGCCATCGAACGCATGGGTCTGCCGGTGCTCGGCACGATCCATCACCCGATCACCGTCGATCGTCGACTCGAGATCGAGCACGCCCGCACGCTCATGGAGCAGATCGGCAAACGACGTTGGTACGCCTTCACCAAGATGCAGACCCGTGTCGCGAGGCGTCTGAAGCGCATCATCACCGTCTCCGAGTCGTCGCTGATCGACATCCACCGCGACCACAAGGTGCCACCCGAGCGGATGATGGTCGTGCCGGTCGGAGTCGACCCCCACCTGTTCAAGCCTCTGCCCGACGTCGCGACCGTCCCGGGCCAGCTCATCACCACCGCCAGCGCCGACGTCACGCTCAAGGGGCTCCGATACCTCCTCGAGGCGCTGGCGAAGCTGCGCACCGAGCGAGATGTCAGCCTCGTCGTCATCGGGAAGCCGAAGGAGGGCGGTGTGGCCGCCGACACGATCGACCGACTGGGCCTCCGCGACGCCGTCTCGTTCGTCAACGGCGTGTCCGACCAACGCATCGTCGAGCTGTACAGCGAGTCCGACCTCGCCGTCGTGCCCTCGCTCTACGAAGGGTTCTCCCTCCCCGCGATCGAGGCCATGGCATCGGGCACGCCACTGGTCTCGACCACCGGAGGCGCGCTCCCCGAGGTGGTCGGCGCCGACGGTGAGACCGCCTTGTTGGTCCCCCCCGGCGACAGCGGTGCCCTCGCGGCGAAGATCGCCGTCGGGCTCGACGACCCGGCGCTCCGCGCCCGCATCGGCGCAGCCGGCCGGCAACGGGTCATCGACAACTGGAGCTGGCGCCACACGGCGATCAAGACCGTCGAGCAGTACGGCATCCGTCTCGAGATGGCCGACCGGAGCTGACCGTGCTCACCGTCGACTACCACCGTCTCGAACTGCGCGCCGGGCACAGGCTCCTCGATCTCGGCTGCGGCTTCGGGCGCCATGCCTACGAGTCGCTCCGCCGGGGTGCACACGTCGTCGCCTGCGACATGGCCATTCCCGAGCTGGTCGAGGTCCGTATCACCTACGGTGCGATGGCTGTAGCCGGTGAGGTCGCCGGTGACACCCTCGCCACTGCGGTCACCGGCGATGCAACCTGCCTTCCGTTCGACGACGAATCGTTCGACCGCATCATCGCCTCGGAGGTCATGGAACACATCCCCGACGACGCCGGTGCGATCACCGAGCTCACCCGCGTGCTCAGGCCCGGCGGCATCATCGCCGTCACAGTGCCCTCGTGGTTCCCCGAACAGATCTGTTGGAAGCTGAGCGACGAGTACTACGCGCCGAAGAGCGAGGGCGGGCACGTGCGCATCTACCGCAAGAGCGACCTCCAGGAGCGCATGACCGACGCAGGGCTCGAACCGTTCTCGTCTCACCGGGCGCACTCGCTGCACTCGCCCTACTGGTGGTTGCGTTGCGCGGTCGGTCCCACCAACGACGAGCAGCGGTTCGTCAAGCTCTACAACCGCTTCCTCACCTGGGACATCATGAAGACGCCCACCAGCACCCGTGTTGCCGACAAGATCTTGAACCCGGTGCTCGGCAAGAGCCTCGTACAGTACGCTCGCAAGCCGGCCCGCGTCAGGACCACCATCAGGGACCATCATGTTGCTGCCTGACGTCCACGGGATCCTGTCCGCCGACCAGATCGCGCTGACCGCCGAAACGATCGTCGACCTCCAGCTGCGATCCGGCATGATCCCGTGGTTCGACGGCGGCCACGCCGACCCGTGGAACCATGTCGAGGCCGCCATGGCCCTCGACACCGCAGGGCACCACGTCGAGGCGTCGGCGGCCTACCAGTGGCTGGCCGACAATCAGCGGGCCGACGGCTCCTGGCATCAGTACTACCTGACCGACCGGGTCGAGCAGGACAAGCTCGATGCCAACTGCGTCGCCTACGTCGCAACGGGCGTCTGGCATCACCACCTGATCACCCGCGACGGCGGCTTCCTCGAGCGGTTCTGGCCCGTCGTCGACCGGGCCATCGAGTTCGTGCTCGATCTCCAGACCCCGCGTGGCGAGATCCTCTGGGCCCGTCATGCCGACGGAACGCCGTGGTCGTTCGCGTTGCTCACCGGCTCGTCGAGCATCTGTCACAGCCTTCGTTCTGGACTCGCCATCGCCGACCATCTCGGCATTGCCAAGCCCGACTGGGAGATCAGCGCCGCCATGTTGGGCCGCGTCATCCGCGATCACCCCGAGGCGTTCGCCCCGAAGGATCGCTGGGCGATGGACTGGTACTACCCGGTGCTCTCCGGCGCCCTCGATGCCGACACGTGCCGCGACCGCCTCGGCGCGCAGGCCGACGTGTTCGTGATGCCGGGCATCGGCGTGCGCTGCGTGAGCGACAAGCAGTGGGTCACTGCGGCCGAGACGTGCGAATGCGCGATCGCCTACCTCGCCGCCGGCGACACGGGCACCGCGCTGGCCATGTTCGAGTGGGCGCAGTCGCTGCGCTGCGATGACGGTCGCTACATCACCGGGATGGTGCACCCCGAAGGTCAGACCTTCCCCGCCGACGAGCGCTCGTCGTACACGGCAGCAGCCGTGATCCTGGCCGCCGATGCGCTCACCGGCACGACCCCCGCCAGCGGGCTGCTGGCCGATCACCGTGTGCTCCCTGCCCTGGTCGATCTCCCCGATCACGTCGACGAGCCCTCACTCGACTAGGGAGCCGCGCGGCTGGGCGAGCAGAGCGAGCCTGACTCGCCGACTCCGGGGCCCGAGTGGCCCGTCACAGCAGGCGACAAGAGCGGGCACCGAAGACGGCCGTCGACCCATCCGCTGAAGTCCTCGGTCGCGCTACCGGACGACCGCGGCCAGGTCGGCGTTCGCACCACACACGATGACGGCGACACGCTCGTCGGAGGCGGGCCGGTAGGCGCCCGACAACAACGCCGCCGCTGCTGCCGCGCCGCCAGGCTCGGCCACGAGACGCACCGCGTGCCAGAGTCGCCGCTGGGCTGCCACGATGTCGTCATCGGTGACGAGCACCGATTCGACTGCGGCCTGTTGGGCCGCCGCAAACGCAAGACGTCCGATGCTCGACGCCCCGAGTGAGTTCGCCGCGATGCCGCCGACCTCGACGTCGACCGGCGCCCCAGCGAGCAGGGCGCGATGGAGTGTCGGGCAATGTTCGGGCTCGACGGCCACGACGCGCGCCTCGCCGTCGAGGGCGGCGATCACCCCTGCCATCAGCCCGCCTCCGCCGACCGCGACGACCACGGTGTCGACAGCGCCGGCCTGCAGGAGCAGCTCGCGACCCACGGTTCCCTGCCCGGCTACGACGTCCGGTTGATCGTATGCATGCACGTCGAGTGCCTCGGCGGTGTCGAGGAAGCGCCGCGTCGCCACCAACGACTGTGCGTAGTTCGTTCCGACCTGGTGCACACGTGCCCCGAGCTCGGTGAGTCGTTCGACCTTCACCGGATCACTCGTCTCGGGCACGAACACGTCTGCGCGTCGTTCCAGCTCCCGGGCCACGTGTGCGACGGCGATGCCGTGGTTGCCGCCCGACGCCGCGACGAGGGGCAGGTCGGTGGGATGCGAGAGCACCCGGTTGAACGCACCGCGCGGTTTGAACGAACCGGTGTGCTGGAACAACTCGAGCTTCAGGATGACCGGCGATGGTGTGGCCAGCACGGCCGCGTCGACTTCGAGCGTGGGCGTCTCACGAACCCGTCCTCCGACGCGTCCCGCCGCGTCGTCGACCGCAGCGCGGTCAACCGCGGTCACGGATCGTCGGTGCGTCTGAGCACACGGAGCGATCCTACGGCCCGAACCTCTTCGAACTCGCCTGACTCCTGCGCTCGGCAGAACAGCTCGTAGGGCGGACGACCGCCGTCGGCGGGGTCGGGGAAGACATCGTGGATCAACAACAGCCCGCCCACGGTCAGCTTCGGCACCCAGTTGTCGTAGTCCGCATGGGCCGGTTCGGGGCCGTGACCGCCGTCGATGAACAGCAGCGACAGCGGCGTCGACCAGTGGGTGGCAATTCGCACCGAGTCGCCGACCAGGGCGCAGACCGTGTGCTCGAGCCCGGCATCGTGCACCGTGCGACGGAAGTGCGGCAGGGTGTCGATCCGACCGATCGCAGGGTCGACGAGGTCGGGCTCGTGCCACTCCCAGCCCGGTTGGTTCTCCTCACTGCCGCGGTGATGGTCGAGGGCGTACAGGATGGTTCCGAGCTCTTCTGCCGCGCTGCCCAGATAGATGGACGACTTGCCGCAGTAGCTGCCGATCTCGAGGAACGGACCGGGCACCAGGGCCGAGCGGCCGGCTTCGTACAGCGCCAACCCCTCGTCGGCCGGCATGAATCCCCGCGCTGCTTCTGCGGCCGAGCGCCGGGATGCCTCCACGTCAGATAGCTGGCGCGGCCTCGTAGATGGGCTCGCTCTTCGCACCGAACATCACCTTGTCGAGCACGAAGTAGCGGCCGACCCAGACGAGACCGAACGCTGCGATGTTGGCGGTGCTGATGGCGATGAAGGTGTCCCAGCGCTGGGACACGATGGCGACCGCGATGGTGGAGAGGAGAAGGCCGAGGAACGCCATTGCCCAGAACGGGACGACTTCGCGCCACAGTCGGTTCGGGCCCGATTTCTGCCAGACCCAGTGCCGATTGAGGAGGTAGGCGGGGAGCGTGCCTATGCTGACCGCTACGATGTTGGCGGTCGTGGCCTCGAGCCTGATCACGGCGTAGGCGATGAGCAACAAGCTCTGACCGATCATCACCGAGACGGCGGAGACGCCGCAGTAGCGGACGAATCGCCGGGCATGGCGCTGGTAGACGTTGGTGAGCGTTGTCGGCAGTTGCATACGGTTACTGTCGGACAGACTACCCATGGTCTTGAGCCGCACCCCCCTCGCCCATCGCTTGGCCACGTCGATCCTGATCGTCGTGTTGGCCGCATCCGCCTGCGGGAGCGACGACGTCGCAATCGATCCTGGGACCACCCCGTCGGTGCCGACGGTAGAGGTCGGTGGGCAACCGGAACCGACGCCGGCGCCCGCTGCGACCCCCGAGCCCGAGGCGTCGGTCTCCGAGCCCAGCGCAGACCCTGCCGAGCCGACGGCCGTGCCCACCGCAGACCCCGAACCGGCCCCTCTGGCGTCGATCACGAACCTGTCGGGTCTCGACGTCGAGCTCGTGGAGATCGCCTCGGCCGAGACGCCGATCGTGATGGCCCTGCACCCGGACGGATCATCGCTCCTCGTCGGCGGTCGGGCCGGCACGGTTCGGCGCTACGAGGCGACCGGCGACGGGTCGTACGCGCCCGACGACGGTGTGCTCGTCGATCTGGTCTCGGAGACGTCGACGACACTCGAGCAGGGATTGCTCGGGCTAGCCGTCGCGCCGGACGGGCGACACCTGTATGTCGTGCACTCGACCGCCGACGGCGCAAACCGTCTCGTCGAGCTCGACATCGACGGCAACGCCGAACGAGAGGTGCTCGTCGTCGAGCAGCCCTTCGCGAACCACAACGGTGGCGGACTCGCATTCGGACCCGACGGCTTCCTCTACTACTCCCTCGGTGACGGCGGCGGCGCAGGGGATCCGCTCCTGACGGGCCAGGACACGTCCGACCTGCTCGGCTCGCTCGTCCGCATCGAACCGACTGCGGCCGGCGAGGCGCCGTATCGGGTGCCGGCAGACAACCCGTTCATCTCCGACTCCGGACGCGACGAGCTCTTCCTCTACGGCGCCCGAAACCCGTGGCGATTCTCGTTCGATCGCGCCACGGGCGATCTGTGGGTTGCCGATGTCGGCCAGAGCGCCGTCGAGGAGATCAACTGGCTCCCCGCCCGAGACGGTGGCGGCATCGGCGCCAATCTCGGATGGTCGCTCCGTGAGGGCTCCCTCGCGTTCGGGGGCGACGAACCGGCCAACCACACCCCACCGGTCTTCGAGTACGCACGCGACGTCGGCTGTTCGGTCATCGGTGGCTACGTCTATCGAGGCCCGGAACCGACACTCCACGGCGCGTACATCTACGGTGATTACTGCACCGGCGAGATCTTCGGTCTGGTGATCGACGAGTCGGGAACCGTGCTCGACAATCAGCGGCTGGCGACCGTGCCCGGTAGCCAGTTGGCCTCCTTCGGCGAGGGACACGACGGCGAGATCTTCGCGGTGCTGTTGGGTGGCTCGATCCTGCGACTCGACGTCGGAGCCTGACGGTGCTCGCAGCCGCGAGCACCGCGGATCACATCGCGTAGCGGTAGACGTTCGTGTCGCGCCGGACGAAGCCGAGCCGTTGGTAGAGGCGGTTCGCCGCCTCCCGAGAGGGACGAGACGTGAGGTCGACCGTTGTCGCGCCGGCCGCATCAGCCATGGCCACGGCCGCCTCGTTGAGGGCTCGTCCGACGCCACGACCCCGAGCGGCCGTGTCGACCACCACGTCTTCGATCCACGCCCGCATCCCCGTCGGGATCCGGAACAGCACGAGGGTCAGGCTGCCCACGATGCGGCCCCCATCGCGCGCCACGAGCAGCACGCTCGCGTCGCTGGCGATGATCTCGGCGAGCACGTCGCGCGAAGGCGGCGGGTTCGATGATGACAGTTGCGGTATCAGCCGCTCGAATGCGGCCACGAGCTCGTCGTCGGCCACCGTTGCCGCCTCGATCTCGACCTCGGCGTCGCGAGCTTCTTCGACCATCGATCATCCTCCCTGGAGCGATCTCGATACTACGGGTGTGCGCGGGCAGCCGTGACCCTCGCGTCCGGGCGCGCCCGTGACCAGTACAGATGACCCAACCTGACCACTCCGAGCCGTCCGACCGATACCGTTCTGTCGGTGGCACCGCCTGAGATCCCAGACGTCACATGGGCAACCGACACGTTGCCCGAACAACCCGCGGTCATCGTCGCGTTCGGCGGCTGGAACGACGCCGGCGACTCGGCCACCCAGGCGCTCAGCTTCCTGCAACAGCGCACCAACGCCACGCCACTCGCCCGCATCGATGCCGAGAACTTCTTCGACTTCACCACGGCGCGCCCGAACGTCGTGCTCGCCACCGACGGCGAACGAGGACTCGAGTGGCCCGAGACCGAGTTCTCGAGCGGGGTGCTGCCGGGGAGCGACCGTCCGGTCGTCTTCGTCCGCGGCATCGAGCCCCAGCTTCGGTGGCGCACGTTCTGCGATCGCTTCGTTCGCGTCTCCAAGACGTTCGACGCCTCGCTCGTCGTGACCCTGGGTGCCCTGCTGGCCGACGTTCCCCACACCCGCCCGGTCGAGGTGTACGGCAGTGCCGACGACGCCGACGTCGCCGGGTTCCTCGGGCTGTCGCCATCGAGCTACGAAGGGCCGACGGGCATCATCGGTGTCGTGAACCACATCAGCCGGATGAACGGGCTGCGATCGGCGTCGCTGTGGGCATCGGTGCCGTCCTACGTGCCGGGGGCGGGGAGTCCCAAGGCTGCGCTCGCGCTGGTCGAACGGTTGCGGATGCTCCTCGAGTTCTCGCTGTCGACCACCGAGCTCGAGATCGCGGCGGCAGCCTACGAGCGTCAGGTCTCCGAGCTGGTCGACGACGACGAGGACACCGCCGAGTACGTCGCCGAGCTCGAGGAACACTACGACTCCGGGGAACCCGAGGAGTCGGCCGAGCTGTTGGTCGAAGAGGTCGAGCGCTTCCTGCGGGACCAGCGCGACTGAGCCCGTTCGCCGACGGTCGCGACCGGCGTGGTCAGAGGCCCTGCCGGCCGAGCCAGTCGACGACATCACCGAGCACAGCTTCCCAGTCCAGCTCGTTGAAGATCTCGTGACGGTGCCCGGGGTAGAGCCTGGTCTCGATGCCGGGCCGCCCGCTGAGGAGCTCGGTCGCCGCCGGCGGCACGAGCTCGTCATCGGCACCGTGCAGCGCCAGCGTGGGAACCCGGATCCGGTCGAGCCGGGCCCTCGTACGCCTCATGCCGGCCGAGAGCGCGTTGTACAGGTCGAGAGTGGATCTGGTGTCGACCAGAGGATCGTCGTCGTAGGCGTCGCAGACGGCCTGATCCCGTGACAGCACCGAGGTCGCAATGGGCAGCGACACGCCTCGGCGCCCGGCCAGTGGCGCCAGCAGCTTCGGGACGACGGCGAGGGCCTCGGGCATCGGGCCGAGCAGGGCCGCGCCGCTCAAGATCAGTCCGTCGGGTTGCGGGCGGTTGCTGCATGCATGGGCCGCGGCGATGAGCCCGCCCATCGAGTGGCCGAGCACCACGACTGGCCGGTCGGGCTGGCGTAGCACCGCCAGGTGATCCTCGACGTCGTCGAGGAACTCGTCGATGTCGAGGGCGTGGGCGCGCCGGCCACCCGATTGACCGAAACCGCGCTGGTCGTACGACACCACGCCGTAACCCTGAGCCGAGAGGTATTGCCCGACGTGCTCGTACCGGCCGCTGTGCTCGCTGATGCCGTGGACGACCAGGATGACCGCACGCGGGTCGTCGGCGACCCATTCACGGCGCAGCTGCAGGACTCCGGTGCGGGTGGCGCCCAGCTCGGTGAGTGCGGTGGCGCTGAACGTCGTCGGCGAGGGGCTCGGCATCAGCGCATCATGCCAGGCCGGCTCCGCGCCAGGGTGGAGTGCGTGGCTGGTCGTAGATGACGTCGAGCTGCTCACCGCGGATCGCCGCGAACGCCATCGCTCCCCACCCGGCGACGCCGGCCGTGTTCGCGGGCAGCTCGTTCTCGGCGAAGAACCCGACATCGGATGTCTCGAGCGGATGGGCGCGCAAGCTTCCGCCGACGGCTCGACAGTGGAACACCATCGAGTAGAGCGGGATCTTCGTGAAACCCATCCGCATGCCGTCGAGCACGGCGACCATCCGCACGATCTCGCACTCGATACCGGTCTCCTCGTGCACCTCTTTGACCGCGACCTCGGCTGGTGAGTAACCCACGTCGGCCCAGCCCGTCGGATACAGCCAGACCCCGGAATCGGCCCGCTGCACCAGGAGAATCTCTCCGGCGTCGTTGCCGACGATCGCTCCGACTGTTGTCTTCGGGGTGACGTAACCCGGAACGCCCTTCCCCAC
>JAOTZB010000473.1 GCA_029861625.1 Acidimicrobiia bacterium | reverse complement strand
ATGGATCGATGGTGCGACTCAAGGATCTCAGCGACGCAGAGCGCGACCACATCATGGCCAAGGAGCTGCCGAGCTACGACGCGATGCCCTGGGTCGAGGGCCCGCCACTCGACGAACGGCGGGTGGCCCTCGTGACCACGGCCGGGCTCCATCACGTCGACGACGACGCGTTCTCGTACCTCGACCTGAGCTATCGGGTGATTCCCGGTGACGCCGACCTCGGATCGCTCACGATGACCCACTCATCGGTCCATTTCGACCGCACCGGGTTTCGGGAGGACGTCAACACCGTCTTCCCCCTGGATCGACTACGGGAGCTCGCCGCCGATGGCGTCGTCGCCTCGGTCGCCGATCACCACTACTCGCTCATGGGTGCAGGCTGGCCGCCCGCGATGATCGAGCCTACGTGTGACGAGCTGGCCCCTCTCCTGAGCGCCGACGGCGTCACGGCCGTGTGCCTGGTCCCGGTTTGACCGAACTGCACCCGCGCGGTCGGCGCGGTGTCGCACTACCTGGAAACCGCGGGCATCGCGACCACCGGGATCTCGTTGGTCCGCGAGCAGACCGAGGCGATGCGCCTTCCCCGGTTCCTCTGGGTCCCCTTCGAACTCGGTCGCCCCTTCGGCGCCCCCCACGAACCGGAGTTCCAGCGCCGGGTGCTCCACGACGCCCTCGCGTTGGTGGAGCGCACCGACGGCCCAGTCGTGTTGGAGGACTTCCCCGACGACCCGCCAGCCAGTGACCACGAGACCGTGTGGGCGTGCCCCATCTCCTTCGCTCCCGCCGACAGCGACGAACCCGATCTCGTCCAGGCCACGCGGACTGAGCAGCGACAGCTCGCCCCGTGGGCCGAGCTTGGTCCGGTACCGACCGCGAACAGTGGCCTGGAGTTGGACGCGATCGTCGACCTCATCGCCGCCGTCGCCGACGGTGCGCCAGCCCCGGTCCAGGACATTCGACTGGCCGCCGACGACCTCCGCACCTGGTACCTGCAGGCCGCGGCCCGACAGCCGGGCCGCGCCACCAGCCACGAGCACAACGACTGGTTCTGGCGCGAAACAGCGGTCGCACGGCTGCTGGGTCGAGTAGCCGCCCGCCTGCTCGACGACCCCGACCCGACCGTGCGCGCGTTCGCCGACCGCGGGCTGGTGCCCCGAGACCACTACGAACTCCTCGTCCAACCCCTCCCGAACGGAGCAAACGATGCCTGATGCACGCGTGATCATCCGCGAGCCGCTCACCGGTCCCGCGGTGTGGCGCGGCCCCGAGCTCGAACCGGCGGACTACCTGTACCAACTCAACGAGGCCGAGGCCGACGAGCTCTGCCGGGTCCGCGACGACCTCATGGCTCGAGACGTCAGCCTCGGCGCCATCGACCCGGAGTCAGCCCCGATCCCTGCTCTTGCCGAGGCCATCGCCAGCTGGATCGACCGGCTGGAGAACGGCATCGGCTTCGTCGTCATCCGCGGACTCGACATCGAAGGCTGGAGCGAACGCGAGGCCGGCCTTGCCTACTACGCGTTGGGCCGCCAGCTCGGCATCCCGGTCAAACAGAACGCTCAAGGCCACCTTCTCGGCCACGTCCGCGACACCGGCAAGGACATCTTCACCGACCCCAGCGCACGCGGCTATCAGGTCCGCATCGCATTGCCGTTCCACACCGACACCTCCACCGACCTGCTCTCACTGATGTGCCTCCGCACGGCGCGCCAAGGGGGCGACAGCGCCCTGGCCCCGCTCCAGACGATCTACAACGAGGTGTTGGCTCGACGGCCGGACCTGATCGACACCTACTACGCGCCGTTCAACTTCGACTGCCGCGACGAGGAGCACCCCGACGGCGGCCCGTTCTACACCCGCGTGCTGGCGTCGCTCGGCTCCGACGGCCGCTTGTCGCTGCGGCACAACTCCGGGTACGCCCGCTCGGCGGCCCGCCGGTTCGATGAGTGCGCTGAGCTGACCCCCCAACAGGACGAGCTGCTGGCGCTGGTCGACGAGCTCGCGCAGGACCCGGCCATCCACGTGCAATTCCGGCTCGAGCAAGGCGACATCATCCTCGTCAACAACTACGCAGTCGCCCACTCGCGCTCGGCCTTCGAGGACCACGACGACCCCGACCTCAGGCGCCACCTCCTGCGCTTTTGGCTCGTGATGTACG
>JAOTZB010000174.1 GCA_029861625.1 Acidimicrobiia bacterium | reverse complement strand
CCTATCTGGGCCCTGGGCCCGAACCGAGACGACTACTCGAAGTCGATGCCGACGGTTGCCATCTTGCCTCGCAGGTTCTCGTAACCCCTGTCGAGGAGGTCGATGCCCGTGATGGTCGAGACCCCGTTTGCGGCTGCCGCAGCGATGAGGTAAGAGAACCCGGCCCGCAAATCGGGAACGTGCAGCTCGGTGCCCTGGAGCTTCGTCGGGCCGACGACGACAATCGAGTGCGGGTGGTTCCCGCGGGCGAACCGGCAGGTGGTGCCGCCGAGGCATTCGGTGAACAGACCGATGTTCGCGCCCAGTGCCTTGAGGGCGTCGACATAACCCGTCCGGTCCTCGTAGACGGTTTCGTGGATGACCGAGATTCCATCGGCCTGGGTGAGCGCCGTGACGAACGGCGACTGCCAGTCGGTCATGAACCCCGGATGCACGCTCGTCTCGACGGCAAGCGGCCGGAGCATCGACTGACTCCGCCAGAACCTGATGGTCGTGCCGTCCGGTGAGGCCTCGAAGTCGCCGCCGGCGCGCCGATAGGTATTCAGATACGTCGCGAGGTCCTGCTGGCGAACTCCGTCCAGGGTGATCTCGCCGTCGGTGGCGAGCGCGAGCGATGCCCACGACGCAGCCTCGAGCCGATCGGGAATCACGCGATGGGTGAATCCCCGGAGGCGCTTGACCCCCGTGACCGTGATGGCGCGATTCGTCTCGACATTGATGAGCGACCCCATCTTCTGGAGCACCGTGATGAGGTCGAGGATCTCGGGTTCGACCGCGGCGTTGCAGAGCTCGGAGTCGCCGTCGGCGAGGCAGGCGCTCAGGAGGAACTGCTCGGTCGCGCCGACGCTCGGGAACGGGAGCTCTATCTTGGCGCCGGTGAGCCGGGTGGCCGACAGCTGGATCCCGCCGGGAACGTCGACGGTCTCGGCGCCGAGCCGGCGAAGCACGTCGAGGTGGAAGTCGACGGGCCGCGGCCCGATCGTGCACCCGCCGGGCGACGAGATGTAGGCCTCGCCGGTCCGATGCAGCGCGGGGCCGCAGGTGAGCACCGGGATGCGCGACCGGCCGCTGAATTCGCGCATGGCCGTCGTGTCGGGCACGCCAAGGGTCGACACTTCGATGCTGAGCCCGGCGGTGCTGCGCCCGACCGTCCCGCCACTGGCCTCGATGAGCTCGGTCATGGTCCTGGTGTCGCTGAGCCACGACACGTTCTCGATCTCACAGCGCTCTTCGGTGAGCATCGCCGCGACCATGATCTTCGGCAGCGCGTTCTTCGAACCCTTGATGTCGATGTTGCCGTCGACCTTGGCTCCGCCACGTAGCTGGAGCACGTCCGTGTCGGACATCGCGGACCCTCCCTGGGGCTCGAATCGGCACCTCATGGTATCTCCGGGGTACCGCAGCGACCCGCGATACCCGAACCGACGATGGGTACGTCGTGCGCCCGCGGGCCATCTTCTGTGGTCCGACGACTCCAACCGGGGCACCGAACCGGTCCGATCCTGCCCAGATCGCCGAGGTACGGTCGCCCACCGGCTACTACGTGGTGCTCCCGAACCTCTACTACCGACGCACCCGCGAGTTCGAGCTCGACATGGCCACGGGCTCGAACCGCGACGAGATGACCGAGCACATGTTCAGCATCGGCAACCGCATGGTCGTCTCGGATACAGCGGCGATGATCGACCACGTCGACGGCGCAGCCGCCGCAGATGGTTCCCGAATCGGCTGCGACCCGTCTACGACGAGCTCGCGGCCGAACGTCACTGGGAGAGACTCCACGCGCTGTTCGCCCGAAACCTCCCGGTGGCATGACGAACGGCGGTGCAATGAGCCCCGGCCGTGGCACGCGCCCGGCTCGTATGGGTCAGTGGAGCCGCGCGTCCATGGCCTGGAGGCGCATCGCCAGCTCCTTGGCGATCGCGGTGCCGAGCCCTGGCGTGTCGGCGAGGATCTGACCGAACCGCTGATGGGGGATGACCAGCAACGACATCGGCGTCTTGGCCGTGACGGTGGCCGTGGACGGGCTCCGGGTGAGCAGTCCGATCTCGCCGATCATCTCGCCCTCGGGAATCTCCGCCACGATCTCACCGTCGATGCTGACCACGGCGGTCCCCGACTCGATCACGAACGCCTCGTGCGCGACCGAACCCTGTCGGAACAGGACCTGACC
Organism: Acidimicrobiia bacterium; assembly: GCA_029861625.1. Lineage (GTDB taxonomy): Bacteria > Actinomycetota > Acidimicrobiia > Acidimicrobiales > JAHEJN01 > JAOTZB01. The sequence continues at coordinate 5,899 of JAOTZB010000174.1, read as the reverse complement.
GGTCTCGACGTCGACCGTGTCGATCGCCGTCGCCAGATCCTTGAGCTCCTTTCGATCACAACCTGAGAACAACGGAGTTGCATGCAGCCGTTCGAGCTTGGGGTCCTTCGCCACTGTGGTCTCCTCGGATCAGGCGGGCCATCCCCTGGACAAGCGCCGCACGCACGCATGCTGCGTGAGATTACGAGCCATCGCAACTGCAACCGCACGAATCGCGTCGACGGCGCGGAACCTGCTACGACATCCCGCATGTCCTTGCTCCCAGCCGATGATCAGCTCGAGCTCCTCCACACCCGCGACTACAGCGTGCGGGTGTATCTCCTCGATGACACACACGTGCTCGTGCGCGGTGTCGTCAGCGACGTGAAACCGCCTGGTCTGTACGTGACCGACGATGTCGAACCGCTGGAGATCCACCAGATGCATGTGGAGCTGACGGTCGAGCTGTCGACCATGGAGATCACGGCCGCCGAGGTGGTCTTCGAGACCCATCCGAACGAGACGTGCCCGAGCATCGCCGACCACTACCGCCAACTGGTCGGGCTCACCATTGCCCGCGGGTTCACCCACAGGGTACGCGAGCTGTTCGGGGGACCGCGAGGGTGCACACACACGACCGCCCTGCTCCAAGCGATGGCACCGGCAGTGGTCCAGTCGACGTGGTCGGTTCACGTCCGAAGCTTGCGCGAGGCCGGCGGCCACACCGGCGAGATCGATGGGGCCGCCCGTGAACGGCAGGTCGCCGGCAACATCAACACCTGTCATGTCTGGGCCGAGGACGGCGAACACGTCACCCGGCTACAGGCCGGGGAGCCTCCGCCACCGCTGCTGCAGATCGCGTCGCGTCTGGAGAAGCTGGGACGCGATCCGAGCGACTGGCCGGGTGGCTGACCGCAGCGACGCTCTGCTCGACCGCAGTGCTCATCTGAACCCGTTCAAGTCACCGATGCGAGGTGCCGATGGCTGACGGGAGAGTCCGGCGCGGGCCGGGCCAGGAAGGACCAGATGCGTCGTCTAGGTGTGAGCCTCGGAATATTTGCTGTGATGGCAGGATTCGGCTGGTTCTTCAGCCAGGGTGAGGTCGCGGTGACCGACATGGAGTCGGGCCTGTGCTTCAACTGGGAGGATCCCAATGCATTCGAGCTCGACAAGGTGAACAAGGCCGAGTGCGGTGAGCCGCACGACGCGTACGTCTACGCGGTCTTCGCGGCCGGCGGCGAGTACGCAACGATCGAGGCCACCGCCGACGACGGCTGTTTCGGGCGTGTGCCGCTCGAGCTGGCCGAGGCGTACGGGATCGAGACCCTCACCTACAACTTCGTCTATCCGACGAGCGAGGGGTGGAACGCGGGCGACAAGGACGTCATCTGCGTGTTCGAGAGCTTCGACGGCTCGAAGATCCAGCGAGCGGCTGCCTGACTCGACCGGTCGACGCCATCACCGTCAGCGCGGTCGTCGACTCCGCGGTCGCAGAGGTCGGCGGGGAGCTCGTGTTGTCCGGGCTGGGTGATTCGAAGCGCCGGCACGAGGAGTGATGGACTGTCGGAGTGCCGACGAACCCGAATCTGACTCCCGCCATCCGCCATTTCGTTGTCGCGCTTGTCCTGATCGGCTCTCTCGTCGGTCTTGCGGCCGGCGCTGCCGGCGCCCACGCCGAACTGGAGGAAGCCACACCCGGGCCCGACGCCACGGTCAATCGCGTCGAGTCCGTCGAACTGCTGTTCCGAGGGGACGGCGTCGATCCGGCCGCGAGCAACGAGCTGCACCTCGAGTCGGTCGATGGCGATGTCGTCGAGCTCGGCCCCACCGAAGTTCTCGACGACGGAAGACGGATTCGGGCCGTCGTGCTGGAGACGCCGGAACCAGGGGAGCTGGTCGTCCGATACGAGATCGTCGGCGCCGACGGCGACTTCGAGCAGGACAGCTACATATTCACGTTCGACCCGACGTCGTCCGGAGGGGGCGAGGACGGCGGGACATCGTGGGTATTCTGGGGTCTCGTCCTGGGATCGCTGATCCTGGTCGCCGCGCTCCTCTGGGCGCTGCCCTCTGGTCGAGATGCGCGTGAGAAGACCTGACAGTCAGTGCCCGTGGGCGTGTTCGTCGAGAACGACCGGCGTGGAGCTGTCGGCCACCGAGAGCACCCGGTCGCCGTATGCGGCCGTCAGATGATCGGCCGTGAGGACCTCCGACGGCGTGCCGACCGCGATCAGCCGGGTCGCCAACAAGAGGACGGTCGAGCAGCGTTGTGCCTCTTCGAGGTGATGGGTCGACATGACGACCGTCGCACCCCGAGCGGTCTCCTCGGCGACGATCTCGAGGATCCGATCCTGGCTGGGGATGTCGAGACCCGTGATCGGCTCGTCGAGCAGCAAGAGGTCGCTGTCGTGGGCCAGCGCCTGAGCCACGAGGACTCGCTGTTGCTGTCCGCCCGACAGCTCCCCGAACTGGCGATCGACCACGTCGGCGACGTCGAGGCGAGCCGCGGCCGCCTCGACCACCTCGTGGTCGTGCTGGTCGAGGCGGCGAACGAGTCCCCGGCTCGCATAACGCCCCATCCTGAGCACTTCCCGGGCCGTGAGCGGCATCCAGGCCCGACGGTTCGTCCGTTGCACGACGAACGCGGGTCTATCGATCGTCACCGACACCGAACCGCTGGTGGGGCCGATCAGCCCGGCCAGGAGCCGGAGCAATGTGGTCTTGCCGGAACCGTTCGGACCGACCAGGGCGGTCGAGCTCCCACGCGCCAGCTCGAATGTCAGCGACTCGAGCGCCGGTCGGGAGCCGAATGAGACGCTGACGGATTCGGCCGCGACGGATGGACTCGGCGGGTTCACCGATCCAGGGTGCCAGAATGAGAACGAGTCTCGCTACTGCAGCCCGTTCCTCGGCGGCCGACGATTGGTGCGTGTGGGTCTACGATCTGGCCCCATGGCTGAGCTTCCGAACGGGTGGGGGCCGATCCTCGACGATCTGGCCGAGCGTCGCGCCGCTGCTGCGGCCATGGGTCCACCGGACCGGCTCGACCGGCAACACGACGGTGGGCGGCTCGACGCACGGCAACGGATCGCTCACCTCGCGGATGCTGGGAGCTTTCACGAGATCGGCGCGCTCGTCGGTGATCTTCCCGCCGATGGCTTCGTGGCGGGGCTCGCGACGGTCGACGGTCGTCCGGTGGGCGTCGGCGCCGAGGACTTCACGGTGCTCGGCGGCTCAATCGGGGTCGGTGGAACGGCCAAACGACACCGGCTCGCCGAGCTGGCGCTCCAGGAGCGCCACCCGCTGCTCTTGTTGCTCGAGGGTGCGGGTCATCGACCACCCCGGGACAATGAGCCGCCGGCCGGACGCCGCCCGAACGATCTTCAGGCCCTGGCGAAGCTCTCGGGTCGAGTGCCGGTCGCCGTCGGCGTCTTCGGGCCGTCTGCCGGACATGGCGCGCTTGCAGCTCCCCTCGCCGACTTCAGCGTGATGACCGCGACCGCTGCGATATTCGCAGCGGGCCCACCCCTCGTGAAGGCCGCGACCGGTGAGGAGGTCGACAAGGCGGCGCTGGGTGGCCCTGCGGTCGCACTCGCCAGCGGTGTCGTCCACAACGAAGTTGCAACCGATCGGGAAGCGCTCGACCAGCTGCGTCGCTGGCTCGGCTACCTCCCTCGGTCCGCGTGGCAGGCTCCACCGCTGTCCGCCGATCCTGGTGGCGATGATCTCCGGCCCGAGCTCCTCGAGATCGTGCCGAGCAATCACCGAACGCCCTACGACATGATCCGCGCCGTGGTCGCGCTCGTCGACGCCGGATCCTGGTTCGAGGTCCAGCCCCGGTTCGGCGAGACCCTGATCACCGGACTGGCGCGAATCGGCGGCGACCCCGTGGCCATCGTCGCGAATCAACCGAATGTGCGAGCAGGTTCGATCGATTCCGACGCGGCCGACAAAGGTGCAACGTTCGTCTCGATGGCCGACGGGTTCCACCTGCCCCTGCTCTTCTTGACCGACAACCCCGGCGTCCTCGCCGGCACGGCTGCGGAACGGTCTGGCATTCTCCGCCACGCTGCCCGACTGTTCGCGGCCCAGTCCCGAGCCACCACGACCAAGGTCCAGGTCACGTTCCGGAAAGCCTACGGATTCGGGAGCTCGGCGATGGCGATGAATCCGTTCGACTCCCAGACCCTCAATCTTGCGTTCCCGGGCGTTACGTTCGGCGCCATGCCTGCGGCGGGAGCGGACGCCGCCACCAATGCCGACGCGGTCGGTCAGGCGTCGCTCCGCGCCGCGGAGCTCGCGTCCGGGTACCGCAGCGCAGCCGGCTTCAGCATCGACGACCTCATCGACCCCCGTCAGCTCCGGCAGGCCCTGCGGGTGGCCCTCCGCACGTCGGCTGCTCGCCGGCGAGATCCGGTGGAACCCGTCGCCAGGGTCGGCCGGTTGCCGTGAGCAGCACCGACTGGAATCCGCTGCTGCGCGAGGAGCTCACCAAGCCGTACTGGGGCGATCTCATGGAGTTCGTCCACGGTGAACGCGTCGCCAACGAGGTCTACCCGCCCCACGAGGAGGTGTTCGCGGCGCTCCATCTCACCCCCTACGCGGATACTCGCGTGCTGATCCTCGGCCAGGATCCATACCACGGGCCGGGTCAGGCTCACGGGTTGTGCTTCTCGGTCCGTCCGGGCGTTCGGGTACCGCCGTCCCTGGTGAACATCTTCACCGAGCTCCAGGCCGACCTGGGCCTGTCGCCGCCCGGTCACGGCAACCTCGAACAATGGGCCCGCCAGGGAGTGCTCTTGTTGAATGCGGTGCTCACCGTACGGGCCCACGAAGCCGGGTCTCACCGCGGGAAGGGCTGGGAAACCTTCACCGACGAGGTCATACGAGCAGTCGGGGCCAAGCCCACACCGGTCGTCTTCGTCCTGTGGGGCGGATATGCCCGCAAGAAGAAGTCGCTGATCGACTCGGATCGCCACGTCATCGTCGAGTCACCGCACCCGTCTCCGCTGTCGGCGCACAACGGCTTCTTCGGCAGCCGGCCGTTCTCCCGGGTGAACGCGGCGCTCGAGGCGACGGGTCAGACGCCGATCGACTGGCAGATCGACCCGCTCCTCGGTCCCGGCTAGCTCGCGGCGATCACGGCCACCTCGACCCGCCACGCCGGCTGGGCCAGTGTCGGCACCGTGACGAGCGTGCTGGCGGCCCGGTGCTCGCCCAGTGCCAGATCACGAGCAGCCATGACGGGGCCGAACGCCTCTCCGGCCACGACATAGGTGGTGACCGACACGATGTCGTCGGTCTCCATCCCGGCGGCGTGGAGCAGTGCCGCGATGTTCGCCCATACCGTCTCAGCCTGGGCTCCGATGTCGTCGTCAACCGTGCCGTCGGGCGCGGTCGGGACGACGCCGGCCGTGTGCAGCCATCGGGTCGGCTGCTCGGACAACACGGCATGGGCGTAGTTCGCCGCCGGTGGAGCGATGGCATCGGTGTGGATGACTCGGTTCATGGGCCGATGCTCGCACACGGGTCCGGAGCCCGCGCTGAGCCGACGGGTCCGGGTCGATCGAATCAGGTGGGTGATCTTCCTCAAGTCGAGATGAGACGAACCCGAATCATCGATGTGGCCACCGATGAATGCGCGACCGGCGCGGTCGACGGCAGCGTCGACGACGCACTACCTGACCTCGGCAAACGACGCCTCCTGGGGCTCGCCGGGGTCGTGGCGTCGATCGCCAGCTCGTGCGGTTTGATCAAGACCGCCGACGAGCCGGGAGCCGCAGGCGACGCCCCCGTCGCTCCACCCGAACCGAATCCTGACGGAGAACCCGCACCCCAGGTAGATGCACCGTCGACCCAACCCGATCGGTCAGAACCTCGGGCCTCGCTACCCGACGGCTGGAACGGGGACGCCGCGGAC
>JAOTZB010000173.1 GCA_029861625.1 Acidimicrobiia bacterium | reverse complement strand
TTCTCGAGAACGTACTCGCTGCCGTCCGCCGGCTCGGACGGGTCGGTCGTGGCCGGCTCGGACGGGTCGGTCGTGGCCGGCTCGGGTGGGTCGACCGACGCTTGGTCATCGGCTGACGGAGCCGCCTCTGACGAAGCCGCGTCTGACGGAGCCGCCGTCGGCGCCGATGCACACGCCGACGCGAGCACCGCGATCACGACGACGACCCGCAACATCGAAGCGAGCCTACTGGCCCCCCGAGAACCCGTTCTGGTCGGTGGGGTCGACAGCCTCGGCGCCCGCCCGTGCCGGATCAGGGTTCGGGCTGGAAGCGGCGGGAGATGCCGGCATGGCTCGTCAGCATCTCCTCGAGGCGGGGCGACACGAGCTCACCGGCCTCGACCACGGGTTCACCGGCGACGATCGTGTGGTGCGCACCGATCGGACCGCACCGCAACCATCCCTCGACGAGATCGTCGACGACCCCCGCGAAGGCCGGGCCGTCGAGCTTCCAGGCGACGATGTCGGCGACGGCGCCGACCTCGAGCACCCCGAGCTCGCCGGACCGCCCCAGACATGCGGCGCCGTCACGGGTGGCGATCTCGAGAGCATCGCGGGCCGGCATGGCGCCGGCGCCGCTCCGGAGCTTCCCGAGCAGCATCGCCAGGCGGGTCTCCTGCCACAGCGATGCGGCGTCGGCCGACGACGAGCCGTCGCAACCGATCCCCACCGGCGAACCGGCAGCCCTGAGGTCGACGACCGGAGCGATTCCCGAGCTGAGGATCAGGTTCGAGCTGGGACAGTGTGCGACGCCGACACCGGCAGCACCGAGGCGACCCACCTCGGCCTCGTTCGGACGGACGCAGTGGGCGACCCAACTGCGGTCGGTGCACCAGCCGACCTCCTCGAACTGCTCGATACAGCGCCTCCCGAAGGTGGCCATCGAGAACTCGTCGTCCTCGGCGTTCTCGGCGAGATGAGTATGGAGGCGCACGTCGAGGCGCTCGGCCAGCTCGGCTGTCCGGCGCATGAGATCGGGCGTGACCGAGAACGGGGAACACGGCGCGAGCGCGAGACGGGTCATCGCACCATGCGCGCTGTCGTGATGGAGACCGACGAGGCGCTCGCTCTCGGCGAGGATGTCGTCCTCGTCCATGACCACATCGTCGGGGGGCAGACCCCCGTCCTTCACCGACAGGCTCATCGAGCCGTGGGTCGGGTGGAAGCGCACGCCGATGTCGAGAGCCGCCTCGATCTCGGCCGAGATCAGGTCGCCGCCACCGGCAGGGTGGAGGTAGAGGTGGTCGGTCGAGGTCGTGCAGCCGCTCAACGCGAGCTCGGCCAGCCCCACCCATGCCGAGACGTAGGCCGACTCCTCGTCGAGCTGTCGCCACAACGGATAGAGCGTCTGGAGCCACCCGAAGAGCGGCGCCGATGTCATCGGCGAGTACGCGCGGGTGAGGTTCTGGTAGAGGTGGTGGTGGGTATTGACGAGACCGGGCGTGACGAGACAGCCGGCCGCCGACATTACGCGTGTGGCCTCGGGCGGCTCGACCTCGGTCCCGCCGATGGCTGCCACGAGACCCGATTCGACCGCGATCCACCCGCCCACGATCTCGCGACGTTGGGCGTCGACGGTGGCAACGAGCCCCGCGTCGCGCAGGACCAGATCGACGCTCACCGAGCCGTGGACCCGGTCTCGGGAATCCTGAACGGCTCGATAAGCCGCTCGACGACCGGGCGCGCGCGCCGCGACCACGGTTCGACGTGAAAAATGTCGGCTCGTGTGCCCGGAAAACTGCACCGAATCCATCGTGCTCGCACGGCAACCACCATAGTTGGAGGCAGCGCGACCGTCGACACGCTTTCTTTACAAATTGTAAATTCCCCTGCTACCGTCGCGACGATGAACCCGTCGCCGGAGCCCGACCGCTCAGCGCTGCGTGTGAACCCCGATCGGCTGATGGAACGCCTCGACGCGCTGGCCCGGATCGGCGCCATCTCCGGCACGGCCGGGTGCGCCCGTCTGGCACTCACCGACGAGGATCGAGCGGGCCGCGACCTCGTCGTCACGTGGATGCGCGACCTCGGGCTCGACGTCACCGTCGACGGAATCGGCAACGTCACCGGCGTGATGCCGTCCGCCGGCGATGCAGCACCGGTGATGACCGGATCACACATCGACACGGTGGCCACCGGGGGCCGTTACGACGGCAACCTCGGTGTGCTCGCCGGCCTCGAGGTGATCGAGACCGTGCGCACGGCCGGAATCGAGCCGAAGCGGCCGCTCGCGGTCGGGTTCTTCACCGACGAGGAGGGCGCCCGGTTCCCGCCCGACATGCTCGGCAGCCTCGTGTACGTCGGCGGGCTCGGGCTCGAGGATGCGCTCCAGATCGAGGGCATCGACGGCGCAGTCGTCGGCGACGAGCTCGACCGCATCGGCTACCGAGGCATCGAACCGTGCCCGGGAGCCGTCCCCCATGCCTTCATCGAGCTCCACATCGAGCAGGGCCCAGTGCTCGAGGCCGAGGGTCGCCACATCGGCGCGGTCACCGGCGTGCAGGGCATCTCGTGGACATCGATCACCATCACGGGCCAGTCGAACCACGCCGGCACGACGCCGATGTCGATGCGCAGGGACCCCGCCGTCGCCGCCGCCCGCATCACCACCTTCGTCCACGATCTCGCCAACGAGCTCGGCCACCCCCAGGTGGGTACGGTCGGCAAGATCGACCTGCGCCCGAACCTCGTCAACGTCGTGCCCCAATCGGCCACGATGACCGTCGACCTCCGCAACACCGACGACGCCACGCTCCAGGATGCGGAACGTCGCCTGCGACAACTCCTCGACGAGATGACGGCACCCGGCGATCTCTCCATCGACACCACCACCCTCGCCCGCTTCGAGCCGGTCGTGTTCGACCCCGCGGTGGTCGACCTCGTGGCCGCGGTGGCCGAGAGCCACGGCCACGACCCGCTCCGGATTCCCTCGGGCGCCGGCCACGATGCCCAGATGCTCGCCCGGGTGTGCAGAACGGGGATGATCTTCGTGCCCAGCCACGACGGGCTCAGCCACAATCCGGCCGAACACACCGACCCGGACGATCTCGAAGCTGGCGCGAACGTGCTGTTGCACACCATGCTTCATCTCGCCGAGGAGGATTGACTGGCATGAGCCGGATCGTGCACGTGGGGGCCGCCCAGCTGGGGCCGATCGGCCGCGACGAGACCCGCAAGGAGGTCGTCGAGCGCCTCATCGACCTGCTCCAACAGGGCGCCGAGGAGGCATGCGAGCTGATCGTGTTCCCCGAGCTCGCGCTCACCACCTTCTTCCCCCGCTGGTTCACCGAGGACATCAGCGCCCACGACCACTTCTTCGAGACCGAGATGCCGGGTCCCGACACCCAGCCGCTGTTCGACGAGGCCCGCCGGCTCGGCATCGGGTTCTCCCTCGGCTATGCCGAGCTCACACCCGACGGCCACCGCTACAACACCTGCATCCTCATCGACCGTGCCGGCCGTCAGGTCGGCAAGTACCGCAAGGTGCACATCCCGGGCCACGAGCACCACGAGCCGTCCCGACCTTTCCAGCATCTCGAACGCCGGTACTTCCAGGAATCGATGGACGGCTTCCCCGTCTTCCGGGGGTTCGACGGCATCATCGGCATGGCGCTGTGCAACGATCGGCGGTGGCCCGAGACCTACCGCGTCCTCGGTCTCCAGGCCGTCGAGCTCATTCTCATCGGCTACAACACACCCCTCTGGTATGCACCCGACCCCGACCACAACGCGCTCCAGGGATTCCACAGCCACCTGGTGATGCAGGCCGGCGCCTACCAGAACGGCACGTGGGTCGTCGGCGTGGCCAAAGGCGGCATCGAGGAGGGCGTCGAGGCACTCTCCCAGAGCGTCATCATCGGCCCGTCGGGCCAGATCGTGGCCCAGGCGATCACGAGCGGCGACGTTCTCATCTCGGCTCACTGCGATCTCGAGCTCTGCAAGCGCTACAAGGACACGCTCTTCGACTTCGGGCGCTACCGCCGCCCCGAGGTCTATGGCCTGATCACCGAACGCAAGGGCGCGATCGCTCCACCGCTCGACCCGGCACCCGGAGGGCTCGACCAATGACGAACTTCACCTGCAACGGAGTACCGGTCACCGTCGCCGATGACCACGATCATCTGCTTGCCGCACTCCGTGACGAGCTGGGCATCATCAGTCCGAAGGACGGCTGCGCACCGACCGGACAATGCGGCTGCTGCACGGTTCTGGTCGACGGCAAGGCCCGTGTCGCGTGCCAGACCGCTCTCTCGAAGGCATCCGGCCGCGAGATCACCACACTCGAGGGCCTCGACCCCCTGGAGGTCGACCGCATGGCGTCGGCGTTCGCGGCCTGTGGGGCCCTGCAGTGCGGGTTCTGCACGCCTGGCATCGTCGTGCGAACCAAGGCGCTCATCGACAAGAAGGGGGCCGAGCTCACCCGCGGCGACGCGAGCAGGCATCTCGGCGCGCACCTGTGCCGCTGCACCGGGTACGTGAAGATCCTCGACGCGGTGGAGGCGCTGGCCCGCGACGAGATTCCCGCCCTCACGGCACCCGGCGGCATCGGCACGAGCGGCTTCAAGTACGAGGGCTGCGAGCTCGCCGTCGGTCGGCGGCCCTTCATCGACGACATGAACCCGCCCGGATGCCTCCACGCCGCCCTTCGACTCGCCGACCACGCCCGCGCCGACGTCCGACGCATCGACACCGCTCCAGCCGAGGCGCTCGAAGGGGTCGAGGCTGTCTTCACCGCCGCCGACGTCCCGGGGTCGTTGCGGGTCGGCATCATCCACGACGACTGGCCGATCTTCATCCCCGAGGGCGGCCGCACGTCCTATCTCGGCGACGTCCTGGCCATCGTGGTCGCCGTCGATCGCCCGACCGCCCGTCGTGCCGCCGAGCTCGTCGAGATCGAGTACGAGGTGCTTCGACCGATCGTCGATCCGGTCAGGGCCATCGACGACCCCGACGACGCTGTCTGGGAGCTCGACGGCAACGTCTTGTCACGCTCGAACTACACCCGCGGCGATGCCGAGGCGGCCCTCGCCGCTGCGACCCATGTGGTCGAGGAGACGTTCCAGACCCAGCGGATCGAGCACGCGTTCCTCGAGCCCGAGTCCACCCTTGCCGTCGCGACCACGACCGACGCCGGCGAGACGCACCTCCACGTCTACTCGGGCGGTCAGGGCATCTGGGACGATCGCGACGACATCGCGCGCGTCCTCGACATCGACACATCCGAGGTGACCGTCGAGCTCGTCTCCAACGGTGGCGCGTTCGGCGGCAAGGAGGACATGTCGAATCAGGCCCAGACCGCGCTCGCGGCGTGGCTGCTGCAACGGCCGGTGAAGTGCACCCTGTCGCGAGAGGAGTCGTTCCTGGTTCACCCGAAACGGCACCCGATCCGGCTGCACTACCGCGCCGGGTGCGACGCCGACGGTCACCTCACCGCCCTGCTCGTGCGGATGATCGGCGACACCGGGCCATACGCGTCGGTGGGCATGAAGGTCCTCGAACGCGCCGCCGGCCACGCGTGCGGCCCCTACCGGATCCCGAACATCGATGTCGGGGCCACTGCAGTGCGGACGAACAACAGCGTGTGCGGCGCATTCCGGGGCTTCGGTGCCAACCAGGCCCAGTTCGCCATGGAGGGCGTCATCGACCGGCTCGCCGAGGCGGTCGGCATCACCGGATGGGAGATCCGCGATCGCAATGTCGTGACTCCCGGCGACGAGTGGGGGCCGGGTCAGATCATGGACGACGGCGCGGCCGGCGCCCGGGCATGCCTCGACGCCGTCAAGCCCGCCTACGACCGCGCCCGTGCGACCGGACCGGTCGGGCTCGGGCTCGGTCTCAAGAACTCCGGTCTCGGCAACGGATTCAAGGAGATCATCAAGGCAGTCGTGCACTTCCGTGCCGACGGCATGGTCGAGGTGCGGCACTGCTGGACCGAGATGGGCCAGGGCGTGCACACCGTCGCGCTCCAGGTCGCGGTCACCGAGCTCGACATCGCCGCCGAGCGCATCGAGGTTCTCGTCGACACCACCCGCGAGCTCGGAGCGGGTCAGACCACGGGCAGCCGTGGCACCCAGATGGGTGCGGGCGCCGTGGCTGCGGCATGTCGCGCCGCGATCGCCGACGGATGCCGGATCGGCGTCGACTACGAGGGTGAGTATCGCGTCGACTGGACGAACGCCCTGAGCGAAGGGCTCGAACATCCCGTCATCCACTCGACGTTCGGGTATGCCGCCCAGCTGGTAGTCCTCGACCCGGCGTCGGGTGATGTCGACCATGTCGTCGCCGCCCACGATGTCGGCCGGGCCGTGAACCCCATGTTGTGCGAGGGCCAGATCGAGGGTGCTGTCCACATGGGGCTCGGGTACGCCCTCACCGAGGGATTCCCGTGCGATGAGACGGGCCGGCCGGTCAACACCACCCTCCGCAGCCTCGACATCATCCGACCGAAGGACATGCCATCGGTCGAGGTCATCCTGGTCGAGGCGCCACAACCCGACGCGCCATACGGCATCAAGGGCGTGGGCGAGATCGGCCTGGTCCCCACCGCCGGCGCCGTCGCCGCAGCCCTGCGCGCCCACGACGGTGAATGGCGCAACGAGCTCCCGATGCGATCCGAGTCGAATCGGGAACGGGCGAGCGCATGGACCTGAGTGCTGCCCAGACACCCGGGATGGTCTGTGCGCATCATCACCTCTACTCGGCGCTGGCCAGGGGCATGCCCGCGCCACCACGCACGCCGGGCGGTTTCCTCGAGATCCTCGAGCTCGTCTGGTGGCGGCTCGACCGGGCCCTCGATGCCGACACCATCCACTGGTCGGCGAAGCTCGGTGCGCTCGAGGCCCTCGAGCGGGGCTGTACCGCGATCATCGACCATCACGAGTCACCGAACGCCATCGAGGGCTCGCTCTCGATCATCGCCGACGCCTGCGCCGAGGTCGGCGTGCGCGTCTCCTGTGCCTACGGCGTCACCGACCGTCACGGTGCCGATGGGGCGCAGCGGGGGTTGGCCGAGAACGACCGCTTCCTCGCGGCCGGTGGCCGCGGGTACGTCGGCGTGCATGCGGCCTTCACGTGTTCCGACGACACGCTCGCGGCCGCCGCCGAGCTCGCCAACCGCCATGGCGTCGGTGTGCACATCCACGTCGCCGAGGGCGCCGCCGATGTCGAGGCCGCCGACCGCATCCGCGAGCTGACGACCGACGAGTGGCTCCTGATCCACGGCGTGCATCTGCCCGACGACCACGGCCTTCGCGGCACGATCGTGCACAACCCCCGATCGAACATGAACAACGCGGTGGGGTATGCCCGCCCGACCCGTTTCACGAACCCGATCGGCCTCGGCACCGACGGCATCGGCGCCGACATGCTCGACGAGTTCCGTGTCGCCTACGTGAAGCTCCGAGAACACGACGTCACCGAGACGCCCGACACGGCGTGGGCGATGCTGGCCACCAACCTCACGTTGTTCCCCGAAGCGAACCAGGACCGGGTCACGTGGACCTACGAGCCGATCGACCCGTGGCGTCTCGCGTTCAGCCCGGGCGTCGGGCCCGTCAGCGTCGAGGTCGACGGCGAGATCTCGTGGGCCGACGGTGCCCCCACCAGGGTCGACGGCGCCGAGATCCGCGCCAAGGCCGCCGAAGCGGCCGACAAGCTGTTCGCCAAGCTCGAAGACATGCCGTGAGCCGGCACGACTCGACCGACTCGACACCACAGGAGCAGCCATGACAAGACTCGCCCTCTACCTCCAGGACGCTCATCCGATCCGCGAGGCCATGGAATACGCGCAGTACGCCGAACAGCAGGGCTTCGAGGCCGTCTGGCAGGCCGACTCCCGTCTCGTGCGCGAGGCCAGCGTGCCGATGGCTGCGTTTGCCGCGACCACCGACACCATCAAGGTGGGGTCCGGTGTCATCGACGTCTGGAGTCGCAACCCGGCGCGCCTCGCGTCGATGTTCTCGACCCTCGACGACCTTGCTCCGGGCCGCATCATCTGCGGGCTCGGGGCGTGGTGGGATCCGCTTGCTGCGAAGGT
>JAOTZB010000172.1 GCA_029861625.1 Acidimicrobiia bacterium | reverse complement strand
CGCTCCGTGCGCGAGGCGGATCGCCCCGTGCTGGCGGTCCCCACCACCTCGATCTACACCCGGACCGACGGAATCGTGCACTGGCGGACGTGCCTGGTCCGTCCGGGCCCCATCAGCGAGAACGTCGAAGTGCACGGCAGCCATTGCGGCCTGGGCTTCAATCCGGCCGTCGCCTTCGTGATCGCCGACCGGCTCGCGCAGCGGGCGGATCGGTGGCGGCCGTTCCGCCCGCCACTGTGGATGCGCGGCGCCTTCCCCTTCCCGGCGCGTGTGCAATCGCAGTCGAGCCCGGAAGCTGCGTAGTCTGCGACAATGAGAGAGCTCGTCTACCACCGTCTGTTGCTACCCGCCATCAACCGGTATGCCGACAAGACCGGCTTCGTCGACATGGGCTACGAGGGCACCTACGCCAGCCACGGCGATCGCGTGTTCCGGCTGTGTCGAGCTCTGCGAGAGGAGCTCGGCGTCGAGCGTGACGACCGGTTCGCGGTCATGGCCACGAACAGCCATCAGTACCTCGAGCTCTATCATGCCGCGTTCCTCGGTGCCGGGATCATCAATCCCCTGAATCTGCGGTTGGCCGGTCCCGAGCTCGACTACATCGTGCGCGACTCCGGCACCGAGGTGGTCTTCGTCGACGCATTCTTCGCGCAGCATTTCGCCAACGCCATGGAGTCCTCCGACGGGCCGAGCCCGATCCGGCACATCGTGTTGATCGGCGATGGCGACGTCCCTCACGACATCAAGTACGAGGACCTGATCGCAGCGGTCGAACCGGAGATCCTCGACGAACCCGACGAATCGGATCTCGCAGTGTTGATGTACACCGGCGGCACCACCGGGCTGCCGAAGGGCGTGGTGCTCGAACACCGGGCCGAGATGTTGAACCTCTACCACATCGGCATGGTCGTCCCATTCGACGAGAACAGCGTCTACATGCACCAGACACCGATGTTCCACGCGGCATCGATGGGTGGGATCATGGGCACCCCGGCGAGTGGTGGCACGACCGTGTTCCAACCTCTGTTCGACCCTGGCCAGTCGCTCGAGCTCATCGAACAGCACCAGGTGACCCAGACGATGATGGTGCCGACGATGATCGCCATGCTGCTCGGGCATCCCGACTTCGCAACCGACCGGCTCTCGTCGCTCGAACGCCTGACCTACGGGGCCTCCCCGATGCCTGCCGCGTTGCTCGACCGGCTGCTCGCGATGTATCCCGAGCTCAATGTCACCCAGGGTTATGGCATGACCGAGTCGTCGTCGCTGCTGACATGGCTCACCGCCGACGCACACCGTGAGGGCGGGCCGCGCCTGCAGTCCGCGGGCCGTCCCGTCACCGGCGTCGTCCTGTCGATCCGCGACGCCGACGGCAACGAGCTCCCGACCGGCGAGACCGGCGAGGTCTGCGCTCGGGCCGGCAACTTCATGCGGGAGTACTGGAACAAGCCCGAGGCGACCGCCGAGGTGTTCCACGAGGGCTGGTACCACACGGGCGATGCCGGCTACGTCGACGAGGGCGGATACCTCTTCCTGGTCGATCGGGTGAAGGACATGATCGTGTCGGGCGGCGAGAACGTGTACTCCGCCGAGGTCGAGAGCGTGATCTCCAAGCACGACGACGTCACCCAGGTCGCGGTCATCGGGATCCCACACGAGACATGGGGCGAGCAGGTCCACGCCATCATCGTCGTCCAGGACGACACGTCGCTGACCGAGAGCGAGATCCAGGAGTTCGCCCGCGCTCACATCGCGGGCTACAAGGTGCCCAAGTCCGTGGAGTTCCGCACCGAGCCGCTGCCGCTGTCGGGCGCGATGAAGATTCTCAAGCGAGAGTTGCGCAAGCCGTACTGGGGCGACCAGGGCCGCGGCGTCAACTGACCGCTACGGAGCGGTCGCCGGGAACGCCGATGTCGGCTCAGGAGAACTTTGTCCTGGGTCGTTCGAGGAGCTGACCGTCGATCTCGATGTCGACCTTCTCGTTGTAGAAGCAGACCATCCCGGCGATGCCGAGCGATTCCGGGAGCGGCGTGCGGTAGCCCCACGCGAGATCGTCGTGGGTCGTGTCGTCGACCGTGACGCTCCAGTAGTCCGCCCATCCCTTGTAGGGGCATCCGGTCGATGTCTCGGTCGGGGTGAGCAGATCCATGCGCACGTCGGGCTTCGGGAAGTAGTAGCGCGGCGGCAGCCCGGTCTCGTAGAGGATGCTCGACTTGACCGAGTCGGCGACCGTTTCGCCGTCGACCACCACTCTGATGTGCCGTGACGACGGGAGCACGTCGACCCTGGTCTCGGGGCTCCGTGGATGGACGAAGACCTCGATGTCCTCCTCGAACCACGCGTCCATGGCGTCCCACTCCACCCTGACCAGCCCTCGCAGCTCCTCGACGGGTGAGTCGAGATGACGCCATGCTGCGTCGGCGATGACCTCGCCCTCGAGGATCAGGTCGTAGCGAGTGCCGCTGCCCCGGCTCGGTGAACGGAGGATCTCGCCGTTCTCCTCGAGCTTGGCGTGGACATCGTCGATCGGGAAGTACCACGCCGGGTAATACGGCACCTCCCAGACGAACCGGGCTCTTCGACTGTCGATCACGGTCCGACCCTTGCGGGTGCCTCGGATCCATTTCGGGTTCGGTTCGACGCGCACTCGTTGTCTCGATTCAGCCATACCGTTGGCAACCACGATGTGACGCCGCTGATTCCTTGGGGTTGCGCTACACCTTCTGCATGCCGTTCCTGGCCCTCATCACGATCGTCGTCACCGACTACGACCCCGCCATCGAGTTCTTCACGGAGGTGCTCGCCTTCGACCTGGTCGAGGATTCGCCATCCCTCACCAACGACGGTCGGGTGAAGCGATGGGTCGTCGTTCGGCCCCCTGGCTCGGAGACGGGAATCCTGCTCGCCCGGGCCGATGGTGACGACCAGGCGGCCGCGATCGGCAACCAGGTCGCGGGCCGGGTCGGGTTCTTCCTCCGCGTCGACGACTTCGACGAGGCGTACGCACGAATGACAGCGGCCGACGTCGAGTTCGTGACCCGCCCCCGCACCGAGGACTACGGCCGCGTGGCGGTGTTCGTCGACATCGCCGGCAACAAGTGGGACCTGCTGGGCCCGGCCTGAGCGTCGTGGTCCATCCCGTGACGAGCCCACCGTCTGGCCAGGTGGCGTAGGTTCTCGTCATCCGACGGGGGGGGTTCCAGATGGCAGAGTCATTCGCGGTCGGACGATCCGAGCCGCCGCTCCTGGAGGAGACCATCGGTCAGAACCTCGAGGCGACCGTGGCCCGACGTCCCGATGGCGAGGCCCTCGTCGTCCCCCACCAGGGTGTCCGACAAACCTGGACCCAGTTCAATGCGACCGTCGACGAGGTCGCCAAGGGTCTCATCGCACGGAGCATCGAGGCGGGCGACCGGGTCGGCATGTGGAGCCCCAACTACGCCGAATGGGTCTACATCCAGTACGCCACCGCGAAGATCGGCGCGATCCAGGTCAACATCAACCCCGCCTATCGCACCAGCGAGCTGCAGTACGCGCTCGAACAGTCGGGGTGCCGGCTCCTGGTGACCCGCACGGCGTATCTGACGTCGGCCTACGAGGACATGGTGGCCGAGGTCAGTGACTCGCTACCGGCCCTCGAGGACGTGATCTACTTCGACACCGGCGACTGGGACGACCTGTTGTCGGCGGGCGCGGCGATCACCGACGCCGATCTCCGGGCCCGAGCCGACTCGCTGTCGCCCGGCGACCCGATCAACATCCAGTACACGTCGGGCACCACCGGCTTCCCGAAGGGCGCGACGCTGAGCCATCGCAGCATCCTCAACGATGCCCGACTCGTCGGCGATGCGTGCTCGTACACCGAGCTCGACCGGGTGTGCATCCCGGTGCCGCTCTACCACTGCTTCGGCATGGTCATGGGCGACCTGGCGTGCTCCGTCTTCGGCGCGACGATGGTCCTGCCGTGCCCGACATTCGATCCCGGAGCGGTGTTGTCGGCCCTCCAGGACGAGCGGTGCACATCGTTGTACGGCGTGCCGACGATGTTCGTCGCCGAGCTCGGCCATCCCGACCTCGCCTCCCTCGACCTGTCGAGCATGCGGACAGGCATCATGGCCGGGTCACCGTGTCCCATCGAGGTGATGCGACGGGTCATCGACGAGATGAACATGCCCGAGGTCACCATCGCTTACGGCCAGACCGAGACGTCACCGGTCTCGACCCAGACGAGCACGACGGACTCCGTGGAACATCGGGTCACAACCGTCGGACCGGTGCTCCCCCACGTCGAATCGAAGATCATCGATCCCGACAGCGGCGAAACGGTGCAGCGAGGCGAACCCGGCGAGTACTGCACCCGCGGATTCCATCTGATGCTCGGGTACTGGAACGATCCCGAGAAGACCGCCGAGGCCATCGACGACGACGGCTGGATGCACTCGGGAGACCTCGCGACCATGGACGAGGACGGTTACGTCAACATCGTCGGCCGGATCAAGGACATGATCATCCGCGGCGGCGAGAACCTGTATCCCCGTGAGATCGAGGAGTTCCTCCTCACCCATCCCGCCGTGGCAGATGCGCAGGTAATCGGGGTACCCGACCAGAGATACGGCGAGGAGCTCATGGCCTGGATCCAGCTCGCACCCGGAGCCGACCTCGACCAGAGCCGGATCGAGGAGTTCTGCCGGGGCAGGATCGCCCACTTCAAGGTGCCCCGGTACATCAAGTTCGTCACCGAGTTCCCGATGACAGTGACGGGCAAGATCCGCAAGATCGAGATGCGCGAGAAGTCCATCGCCGAGCTCGGACTGGCGGAGGTCGACCAGGTCGAGACGGCCTGAGACTCGCAGCCGGCTCGGCCCGATCCAGCCGAGCGGGGGTCGAGGTGAGGACGTAGGATCGGGCTGCATCGAATGGAGGGCATCGATGCTCGTGGCGACCGCAGAGGCACTCGACCCCAGCGCCGTCCTGCTGGCCTTGTCCGTCGTGCTCGTCGTGGCTGCCGGCGTCACACAGGCCGTGCTCTGGGCGATCACGCGCCCGGCCCAGCCGACCGCAGCCCAGCCCACCGACGAACTGGGCGCCGAGACGCCCGCCCTCGTCGATCTGGTGACCGGCGGCTTCGCGGTCGACGATGACGCGGTTCCGGCAACAGTTGTCGATCTGGCCGCACGGGGCTGGTTCGACATCGAGGAGGTGGCCGGTGGCAACGTGATCCTGCGCCTGCAGTCGGGCCGTGGCGACGTGACGCGCTACGAGGACCGGGTGATCCATCACGTCCGGCGACTGGCCGTCGACGGCGTCGTCCCGGCTGCCGCCCTCACGATCGGCACCGCAGGCGTGTCGAAACGTTGGTGGAAGGGTTTCGTTCGAGAAGTCAACGCTCACGGCCGCGAAATGGGGCTGAACCGACGCCGTTGGGACCTCCGCCACCTGTCAGCGATGTGGCTCCCGGTCGGACTGGCCTGGGTGGCCGTCATCCTCACGTCGGCCACCGCCGATCGGACCGAGCAGGAAGGTGCATGGGGTGAGCCCTCCTCGGTGCTCGCCGGTGTCTGTCTGTTCTCGGTCCTGGGCCTCTCGTATGTGGCGCGACGAGTCAGCAGCTCGGACGCGCAAGCCGAGACGGACGCCGGCCTCGACGTTGGCGGCCACTGGCTCGGGGTGCGGCGCTGGATGGATGACCATGGCGATTTCGGCGACAAGCCGGCGGCGTCGGTCGCGATCTGGGGCCGACACCTCGCGTACGCGACGGCAATGGGTCTGGCGCCGGTCGTCCAGCGCCAGTTGCCGTTCGATACCGAGCACGATCGCCACGCGTGGAGCCGTGCGAGCGGCGGATGGCGCCGGGTGACGGTGTGCTACCGGGCGTGGCGCCCCGGCTGGGGCCGGAACCCGTGGTCCGTTGCCTTCACCGGGCTCGGGCAAGGGGCGATCGCCGGCCTGATCGGTTACTGGGGACTCCGGTTCGCCCGCGAAGCGGTCGACGTGTCCGATCTCCCGGAGGGTGCGCAGACGTGGCTGCCCGTGATCGGACTGGCCGTCGCGGTCCTGGCCCTGCCGATCCTGCTGTGGTCTGCAGCAAAGGTGGTCATGGGCGTGCTCGACATCGTCCCTCGTTCCACCATCGAGGGCGAGCTGGTGCGGAAGCGCGAATTCGTCTCCGGCCACCGGCTGCCGCGTGCACTGCAAAGGATCATGTCGTCGGGTGGCGACGGGCACGGCATGAGCCGCGACCACGATCGGCGGACGCGGTGGCATGTCGCCATCGACGACGGGCGCAGCGACCGGATCGTGGCCCACCAGGTTCGCAGGGAGCTCTTTGCGGGGGTGCGCCAGGGCGGCCGGGTGCGAGCGACGTTCAGCCCGCTGCTCGGGTACGTAGTCGGGCTCGAACAGCTCACTCCTCCACCCGGGAGCGAGGCGCCGGTTCCCGGGGAGGCGACCGACGAGGTCACCGGTTCGCGACCGAAACTGCCGCAGACGCGGCCGAGGCCCGACAATCCCGACCAGGCTGAGCGAGCGGCCGAGTGACCCGGCGGCGCCTCGGTGCTCGGGTGCCCCGGCGGCGGCCCGCTCAGCTCGGTGGGCGGCCGTTGCCGAGCCGCGCGAATGCGAGGATCACGACGGCACCGAGGATGGACCCGACGATTCCGGCGGCGGCAACATCGAACCCGTCGCCACTCAACACGTTGCCGAGCGTGCCGCCGACGAGCGAGCCGACGAGACCGACAGCGATGGTTCCCAGACAGCCGAGGTGATGCCCCGGACGAACCACGACACGAGCGACCAGCCCCGCGATGAAGCCCACTGCGATCCACGCCAGGACACCCATCCCGCCAGTGTGTCATCTCATCACCGCTCCGATCGGTAGACGTCGTCCCGCTCCGGCACCACGAGCACCCCAGTGCGCCGCAACCGGTGGGTTACGGTGCGTATCGGGAACCGACGGGTGAGATGACCGCATGACGAACACGTCTACGTCGAGAGAGCACTGGTCACAGCTCTGGTCAACCCGGTCCGCCCGGTCGGTCAAGTGGTTCCAGGTCCGTCCGACCGTGTCGATCGACCTGATCAGCTCGGTCGAAAACCGACGCACCGCGGCGGTCATCGATATCGGAGGCGGCGCTTCGACGCTCGTCGATCACCTCCTGGATCTCGAATACACCGACCTCACGGTCCTCGACATCACCGACGTCGCGCTGGATCGGGCCCGCGCCCGCTTGGGCGAACGCGCCGACAGCGTGCACTGGATCACGGCCGACGTGCGGACCGACCGACTGGATCGCCTCTATGACCTCTGGCATGACCGAGCGGTCTTCCACTTCCTGACCGACGCGGCCGACCGGGCCCGGTACGTCGAGGCGGCCGAACGCTCGATCGCACCGGGCGGCCACCTCGTCATCGCCACGTTCGCGACCGATGGCCCCGATCAGTGCAGTGGCCTTCCGGTCCAGCGCTACAGCCCGGAATCGCTCGCGGCCGAGCTCGCTCCGGCGTTCACGCCGATAGCGGAGACCGACGAGCAGCACCGCACACCGGGCGGTGATCTCCAGCACTTCGTCTACATGGTCCTCCAGCGCCCATCATGACCAGCTCGGCAACGGAGACAGCGGCCTTGTCGACAGTGATCGATCTCGACAGGTACCCCCTCCACCGCCTCGACGTGGCCGACGATCAGGGCCTGACCGCACGATGCCGGCGATCACTTGCCGAGACGGGACTCTGTCAGCTCGACGGCTTCCTTCGGCCGGGCGCGGTCGACGAGAGCGTGCAGGCCGTGACCGAGCTCCTGGATCGCTCATGGGCGAGCAACCGTCAACACAACGTCTACTTCGTCGAACCTCCTGCGGTGCCGTTGCCGGGTGATCCGCTCGGCATGATGCAGCGCTCGGCCAAACACGCCATCGCCTACGACCAGCTTCCCGCCCGGCTCGCGCTTCGGGCCGTGTACGAGAGCGACCTGATGACGGCGTTCGTCGCAGCCGTGCTCGGCAAGGATCGGCTGTACCGCAGCGCTGATCCACTCGACGCGCTGGAGATCGCCGTCTTCGAACCGGGCGAGGAGCTCGGCTGGCACTTCGACAACAGCGAGTTCTCGGTCACCCTCATGCTGCAACCGGC
>JAOTZB010000472.1 GCA_029861625.1 Acidimicrobiia bacterium | reverse complement strand
CCTCGATCCCGGGCCCGACCGTCTCGGTCGATGCCGCGCCCGTTCCCGGCCCTGCGGCGACGGCGGGAAGCGGGAACAGCCCGACGACGACCAGGGATACGACGACGGCCTTGTGCACCCTGGCGACGCGGAGTCCGAACAGCACAGGCGAAGCGTAAGGGCTCGCGCCCGGCTACTGGCGAACCTCATGGACCAGACGACCCAGCGACTCGGTGAAATGTGGTGCCAGCGGAAGACCGGCCAGACGGAGAACAGTGTTGTCGAGAACCGAGTTCGCGGGCCGGGGCGCCGGTCGAGCGGGCACGAGCTCGGCCGTCGTGATGGGCTCGACCCGATCGGGATCGTGCCCGGCGGCGTCGAGCACGTGGCGGGCGAACTCGTACCAGCTCACCGCGCCCTGGTTGGTGACGTGGTGGACGCCACTGCGCCGGTCGATCGCGAGGCGGCGGACAACGGTCGCGATGTCGTCGGTGAAGCTCGGGCTGCCGATCTGGTCGTCGACGAACTGCATGGTCGGGTGCGAGTCGGCCAGAGCGAGGATGGTCTTCACCATGTTGTGGCCGCCCGCCCCGCACAGCCACGAGGTACGCACGATCGCGTGGTGGGGCGCAACCTCGGTCTCACCCGCGAGCTTCGTGCGCCCATACGCGGAACGCGGCCCGGTCTCGTCCCACTCGACGTACGGCGTCGACTTGTCGCCGCTGAACACGTAGTCGGTGGAGATGTGGGTCAGATGGGCGCCGATCATCTCGCACCCTTCGTTCAACCACCTGACACCGAGGGCATTGACTGCGTACGCCGTCTCGACGTCGTCCTCGCAGTCGTCGACGGCGGTGTAGGCGGCACAGTTCACGACCGCATCCGGTCGGTGGGCGCCGAGCGCCCCGAGCACGCTGTCGCGATCGGTGATGTCGACGTGGCTGCGTTCGAGCCCGACGACATCGTGGCCGCGGAAGGCCTTGACCATGTCGACTCCCAGCTGACCGCCGGCACCGGTGACCAGGACGCGCATCAGGCCTTCTTGAGTGGTTCCCACCACCACCGGTTGTCGCGGTACCAACGGACCGTCTCGTCGAGTGCCTCGTCGAAGGTGTGATCGGTGCTCCAGCCGAGCGTCCGGATCTTCGACGTGTCGATCGAGTAGCGACGGTCGTGACCGAGTCGGTCCTCGACGTAGTCGATCATCGACTCGTCGCGGCCACACAATGCGAGAATCCGGTCGGTCAGCTCGCGGTTGGGCATCTCGTTGCCGGCCCCGATGTTGTAGGTCTCGCCGATCGCCCCCGACCGCAGGACGAGATCGACGCCGGCGCAGTTGTCCTCGACGTAGCACCAGTCGCGGATGTTCATGCCGTCGCCGTACAACGGCACCTTCACGCCGTCGAGCAGGTTGGTGACGAACAGCGGGATGACCTTCTCGGGATACTGGAACGGCCCGAAGTTGTTCGACGACCTCGTGACCACGACCGGGACGTCGTGGGTCGTCACATAGGAGAGCGCGATCAGGTCGCTGCCGGCCTTGGATGCCGAGTACGGCGATCGGGGCTCGAGCACATCGGTCTCCATCGACGAGCCTTCCTCGACCGAGCCGTAGACCTCGTCGGTCGAGATGTGGAGCAATCTCTCCACGCCGAGCTGGCGGGCCACGTCGCAGACGACGTTCGTTCCGAGGCAGTTGGTGAGAGCGAACTCGTCAGGCGTGACGATCGACCGGTCGACATGGCTCTCGGCTGCAAAGTGAACGACGTAGTCGTGGCCCTCCATCGCGGCCCGCACCGCCGAGCGGTCGCAGATGTCGCCCTGCACGAACGAGTAGCGAGGGTCGTCGCTCACCGACGCGAGCGTGTCGAGGTTTCCCGCATAGGTCAGCTTGTCGAAGACCGTCACGTGGTCGTCGTGGTGCCCCAGCACCCATCTGACGTAGTTCGAGCCGATGAAACCGGCGCCGCCGGTGATGAAGAGCCGCATGTATTCCTCGTTTCAGGTCCGCAGCCCGGCGTGAGGGCGCCAGTGCGGCTCGATGTCGGCGCGACGAGGGTTGGCTCGGTCGCGAGCGGAGAGCACCGGGTCGGTCAGTCCCCAGTCGGCGTCGATCTCGGGATCGTCATAGGCAACGCCGAGCTCGTCGGCCGGGTTGTAGTAGCCGTCGACCAGATAGGTGATCGTCATGTCGCTCAGC
>JAOTZB010000009.1 GCA_029861625.1 Acidimicrobiia bacterium | reverse complement strand
GCATCTCGGGCGGCAGTCAGCAAAGGATCATCATGACCGACGTCGGGTCCGATGTCGGGGGCCGGAACATGGAACCTGGGATCGGATTCTCCGGGCGGTGTGTCTGGTCCGACTCGCACGACAGGAATCGGGTCGGCCTCCGGCGAGGGGAGCACCTTCGGCTCCGGAACCGCTCGTGGAACCTGCGCGCTCCGGGACCCGAGCCACTCGTCGTCGAGCGGCGCGTCGTCGAGTGACGGCAGTTCGGCGAGTCGTTCCCACACGTCGGGTTCACGATCTCCGGTCGGTTCGTCAGGCATTGCGGACTCCGGCTCCAACTGCATCGGCGAAGCATGTCGAGGCCACTGCCGGAATGAGGTCGCAGCGGGCCAGTCGAAGTCTGCCCGCCAACGAGCGCAGTGCCACCGCGGACCGACAAATCGGGTCCGTGGGCCCGATGACCCAGCCAACACCGCGGTCGGCTTTCCGAGTCGATGGATCACCGGCTATCCTCGACCCTGGTCTCTGGGGCTAGGAGCGGGCCGACGTATTCCTCGCGCCCCATGACATCTACAGTCCGACGTCTCCTAAGCCTGCTGGTCGTGGTCCTCGTCGCGTCGATCGTCACGCCGGTCGCGGCCCAGGAGACGATCGACGACGCCAGGGAGCAACGCGAGGAAGCCAGGCGCCGTCAGCTCGAGGCGCAGATCAGCCTGAACTTCCTCGAGGCCGAGGACGAGGAGGTCCGTGCCGCGCTCGACGCCGCGAACGAGCTGGTGGCGGCGCAACAGGCTCGTGTCGACGCCGCCCACCAGGCCCTCGATCTGGCCGAGAACGAGCGCTACCGGACCGAGACCGACCTGGCCTGGGCATCCCAGGACATCGACGTGCTCCGGCAGGCGGCGAAGGACTTCGCGATCGAGTCCTACATCCGAGTGCCAGCCGATGGCGCCGACGCGTGGCTGGCGAGCGACGACCTCAACCGGTCCGCCCGGCGCGCGGCGTTGCTCGCGTCGGTCGGGCGCAGCGCTCACGATGCACTCGACCGACTTCGCGCGGCCGAAGAAGACCGCGAGGAGCTGGCGGCACGGGCGGGCGAAGCCGTCGAACGGGCCGAGTCGCTCGAGTCCGAGGTCGTCGCCGAGCTGGTGATCCTCGAAGAGGCGCAACGCCAGCAGGCGGAGATCAAAGCCGAGATGGACGAGCGCATCGCCGAGTGGGAGCGCCAGCTCGACTCGTTCGAGTCCGACGAGGCGCGGCTGACCGAGTTCATCCGCGAAAAACAGCTCGAAGCGGCCGGCATCGGAGGGAACGCGCAGCCAGGTGTGGAGTCCGCTCGTGGTTTCGTCTGGCCGACCGACGGTCGGCTCGGAAGTGGATTCGGTCCCCGCTTGCACCCGATCCTGCGATACGTCCGCCCTCACAACGGGCTCGACATCGGCGGGAACCAGGGCCAGCCCATCTGGGCGTCGAAGCGGGGTGAGGTGATCGTGGCCGGGTGGAACGGTGGGTACGGGAACTCCGTCGTCGTGTTGCACGAGGGCGGTCTGAGCACCCTGTACGCACACATGTCGGCCTTTGCCGTGTCGGTCGGTGATGTCGTCGACACCGGCGAGCTGATCGGCCAGGTCGGCTCGACCGGACTGTCGACGGGCCCGCACCTGCACTTCGAGCTTCGTGTCGAAGGCAACCTCACCGATCCCCGCCCGTTCCTGCCGTGACCGGCTGATGCACCCACTCGCCGTGCATTTCGCGGCCGCCGAGCCGGACGAGGTCAGCGTTCGTCGAGGCTGAACGGTTCGGGTACCGGCTGGAGATGGTCGCAGCGTCCACAGCGTCGTAGATCCGTGTCGGCGTTGAAGACCTCGATCGCGCGCTTCAGCTCGGTCTCGATGTCGTTCACGTGGAACTCGGCGCGCGCGAGCTCGTTTCCGCAGTGGTCGCAGAACCACACGAGCTGATCGAGCTCGTCGACAGCCCGCCGGCGCTCGATCACGACGCCCCACGTGTCGGCGGGCCGCATCGGTGCGTGCGGCATTCCGGCCGGCACCAGCATCACGTCACCCTCCCGGACGATTCGCTTCTCGCGCACCCCGTCGCTGTCGATCACATCCACACGGATATCGCCACGGAGCTGGTAGAAGATCTCGTCGCCGGGATCGACGTGGAAGTCGTTGCGGGCGTTGGGGCCCCGCACGACCATGAAGATGAACTCGCTGTCGGGCCAGACCACGCGGTTCGCGACGGGTGGCTCGAACGAGGAGGCATTCGCGGCTATCCAGCCGAGAAGATCGAGCGGGACGCCGGCGCCGGTCATGGTCATCCCAACACGACGATGGCGACGAGGACGATGAGGCCGGCGATCACGATCGCCCCCAGCACGAGACCGATCAGCGTCCGGTCGTCGGGACCCTTGATCGGCTCGATCGCATCCTCGATGGGAGCGGCCGGCTGATCGAGCGGCGCGCCCTCGGGTCGGGGGTCGATCACCGGCGGATCGATGCCGATCCGGCCGCCGTCGCTGACCCGCCCCGTCCATTCCGTGCCGTCCCACCAGCGTTGTTCGTGGCGGGCAAAGGGGTCGGCCAGCCAGGCCGCGGCGGCCGGATCGCCATCGGATTCGCGCGGCCTGCTACCCATGGGCCTCACAGTACGCTACGCCCGTGAGGTCCCCCCATTGATCGATCGGTTAGCTCCGCCGCCGCCACCCCCGCCGCCGCCTCCGCCGTCGTTCGAGCGGCCGATCTGGCGCCACCCGGCGGTCACGATCGCGGGCGCGGTCGCCGGGATCTTCCTGGTCACGCTCGTGTTCGTTCAGCTGGGCGAGGGAACCGAGCCCGACGATGTCACCGCACCCCTGGCGACCCCGACGGTCCCGCGTGACACGCCGGCGCCGTTGCCGACCCCGGTGCCCCTCCCGCCCTCGGTGTTCGTCGATCCGGGCTCGACCGACGGTCGTGACCGGGAGGGCTTCGAGGCGGCCCTGGACTCGTTCCTGCGAGCAGTCGTCGAGAGCGACAGCCAGAGCACGAGCGACGCGACATGGTCGCGCTGCGACGTTGCGCCTGCGGCACTCACGGACTCCGCATCGGCGCGTATCTTCGCCGACTCGCCGACGCCGGCGTACGAGATGACCGATGTGGTCGTGCTCAACGATGACATCGCCACCGCGACCGTCATCACACCGTCGGTTCCCGACGGCGAAACCCTCCTGTTCGTCTGGGAGGGGGAATGGCGCAGCGGCTACTGCCCCGACGCTGCGGATGATCTCGGTACGCTCGTAGAGCTTCCGGAGAACATCATCGGCGTGGCCGGACTCGACTTCTCCGACCGGGTACTCGACGGGCAGCAGTTCTATCAGGCCGATCTCCGGGGCGCGAGCTTCGCCGGTACCAGTCTCGTCGACGGCGTCTTCAGTGGTGCGCTGATCGACGGTGCGACCTTCAGCGACGCCGACCTGCAACGCGCCTTCTTCGGGCGCGCCATCGCCGGACCGACCGGCGCCGACTTCACCGGTGCGACGCTCGACGAGGCGTTCTTCTTCGAAGCCGATCTACGGAGCTCGGTGTTCGACGGCATCTCGGCCGTCGGCGCCGACTTCGGCTTCGCCAACCTCGCCGGCGCGACCTTCGTCGATGCCAATCTGTCCGGGGCATTCTTCGACGGCGTCGACGCGAGCCGGGTGTCGGACTGGTCCGGCGCGACCTGCCCCGACGGCGAGCTCGCCGACGACCACGACGCCACCTGCGTCGGTCATCTCGACCCGTTCGGCTGAGACCCGACTCCAGTCGAATCACGGACCGCCTGGCGGCGGGTGTCATCTCGGTACGGCTCCTGGCGGGTGACTAGGGTGCCGACCATGACACTCCTCGGTGTCGACGACATCACGGTGCGCTTCGGCGGGGTCATTGCACTCGACGAGCTGTCGTTCACCATCGACCGGGGTGAGATCTGCGGTCTGATCGGACCGAACGGGGCCGGCAAGACCACGATGTTCAACGTCATCAGCGGGGTGTACACGCCGAACGCGGGGTCGGTCACCTTCGACGGCGAGAACCTCCTCGCCCACCCGCCGCACCACATGTGCCGGCTGGGCGTCTATCGCACGTTCCAGAACCTGGCGCTGTGGCCCGGCATGACCGTCATCGAGAACGTCATGGTCGGCCGCCACACCGCCGCCAAGGCCAACCTGTTGACCGCACCGTTGCGCATCGGCCTCAAACGCGAGGAGGACGAGCTCGAGGAGCGGGCCTGGGCCGCGCTCGACGAGCTCGAGCTCACCGCGTACGCATTCCACCCCGCGGCCGGCCTGCCCTACGGAACGATGAAACGGATCGAGCTCGCCCGCGCGCTCATCGGAGAACCGAAGCTGTTGATGCTCGACGAGCCTGCGAGCGGATTGACCCACAGCGAGGTCGATGAGCTCGCTGACCTCCTCCGTGAGCTGCGCGACCGGCACGAGCTCACGCTCTTGTTGGTCGAACATCACATGGCGATGGTGATGGCCATGTCCGACAAGGTGGTGGTGCTCGACTTCGGGCAGAAGATCGCCGAGGGCACGCCGGCGGAGGTGCAGCGCGACGACCGCGTGATCAGCGCGTACCTGGGGGGATCATGAGCACCGACCCGAGCAGTCACCACGGGTCCGGCCGACAGGTCCTCCTCGACGTGAAGGCGCTCCGGGCGTCCTACGGCGTCGTCGAGGTCCTCCGCGGCATCGACTTCTCGGTCGACCAGGGCGAGATCGCAGTCATCCTCGGGGCCAACGGCGCCGGCAAGACGACATCGTTGCGGGCCGTGTGCGGCATGATCACGACATCGGGCAGCGTCCAGCTCGCGGGGGAGGAGATCATCGACCGGAAGACACACGAGATCGTCCGGCGTGGTGTCGCCCACGTGCCCCAGGGCCGGGGCACGTTCCCCGACCTCTCCGTCGCCGACAACATGTTGGCGGGAGCATTCATCCGAGACGACGACGAGATCGCCGACGACATTGCGCGGTGGTACGAGACGTTCCCGGTATTGGGTGAACGCCGCGAGCAACCTGCCGGCAACCTGAGCGGCGGCGAACAGCAGATGCTCGCCGTGGCCAGAGCGCTCATGTCGAGACCCGATCTGTTGTTGCTCGACGAACCGTCGCTCGGGCTCGCGCCGATCGTCACCGAGCAGCTCTTCGAGACCTTCGCCGAGCTGAACGCGAACGAGGGGGTGACGATGCTCATCGTCGAGCAGAACGCGAGCCTCGCCCTCGGCATCGCCCAGCATGGGTACGTGCTCGAAGCGGGCGAGATCGTGCTGTCGGGAACGGGCGAGGAGCTGAGCGGCGACGACAGCGTCCGCGCCGCATACCTTGGCTACTGAGGGGGAAGTGTGGAGCTGTTCATTGCACGCCTGTTCGACGGGTTGAACAACGGAGCGACCTACGCGGCCGTGGCCGTTGCGCTCGTCTTGATCTACAAGGCGACGACGCTCATCAACTTCGCACAGGGTGAGCTCGCGCTGTTCGGCGCGTTCCTCACCTATGGCATGGCCGTCGGCTGGGGCTGGCCGGTCGTGTTGAGCGTCATCGTCGCCATGATCCTCAGCGCGATCCTCGCAGCCGGCATCGAGCGGACCCTCATCCGACCGTTCCCGCCCGATGCGCACCTCCCGATCGTCATAATCACGCTCGGCTTGTTCCTCGCGATGAACGCGCTCTCCGGCATCATCTGGGGGTTCGATCCGCTCAACCTGCCGAGCATGTTCCCGGCGGGTGACGCGTTCACCTTCGGCATCGCACGGTTGCGGTGGCGGACCATCGGCAACCTGGCCACGGTGACGGGCATGCTCGTTTTTCTCAATGTCGTGTTGAAGCGCAGCAAGATCGGCCTGGCGTTCCGTGCGGTCTCGACCAATATCGAATCGAGCCGGCTGGTCGGTATCCGGGTCGGCCCGACGCTGCAGTTCGGATGGGCCCTCGCGGCTGCGATCGGAACCCTGGGCGCGAATCTCATCATCCCCGATCTGCTCCTCGATCCGACCGTGATGTTGCGCGTGCTGATCTTCTCGTTCGCCGCCGCCACCCTCGGCGGGCTCGACAGCCTCGGCGGAGCGCTCATCGCCGGGTTGATCGTCGGGCTCGTGCGCAGTCTCGTCGTCGGATACGTCGGGTTCATCCCCAACGAGCTGAGCCTGGCGACCGCGGTCGTGTTGATCATGGTCGTGTTGTTGTTCAAGCCCGACGGTCTCTTCGGGACAGCACGGGTGGAGCGTGTATGACCGCGCGCTGGGTCTTCGACGAGGGCACGCCCCGCCACCGCAGCTACCAAGCCATCGGCTGGGGCCTCTTCCTGCTCGTGGTGATCCTGGTCCCGTTCGTCTTCGCCGAGACGTGGGCGCCGACGGTGTTCGGGAACAAGTACACGGTGAGCCTCGGCAACATCGGCCATGCGGTCGCCTGGATGGTGGCGATCCTCGGCCTCAACATGGTCGTGGGCTACACGGGTCAGTTGTCGCTCGGGCACAGCTTCTTCGTCGGATCCGGAGCTTTCATGACTGCGATCCTCGTCGAGGACTTCGGGTGGCCATTCGTCGCGACCCTGGTGGTGGTCGTGCCGGTCACGTTCGTCATCGGCCTCCTCGTCGGCATTCCCGCGCTCCGGATCCAGGGGTTGTACCTGGGCCTCATCACCTTCGGGCTCGCGGCAGTGTTCCCCTCGATCATCAAGCTCGACAGCCTCGCCGACCGAACCGGCGGCTCGAACGGCAAGAACATCACCTCCGACCTCGTGCCCCCCGACTGGCTCAACCTCGAGGGCTTCGCCGAGTTCTTCCAGGGGCTTCCGGTCATCGGCGGTCTGTTCGGCTCCGGCGGACTCAGCCGGCGCCAGGAAGAGGCGGTCTACAAGTACTTCCTGTTGGTGCTCATGGCCGCCGTGGTCTTCTGGCTGGTCCGGAACCTGGTTCACTCGAGAATCGGGCGAGCGATGCTCGCCCTGCGCGACAATCCCACCGGTGCCGCGGTGAGCGGCGTGAATCTCGCCGCGTACAAGACCCTCGGCTTCGGGCTCAGCGCCGCCGTTGGCGGTGTCGCAGGCATGATGTACGCAGCAACGATCGGATTCGCCAGCGCGGACGAGTTCGGTTCGACGCTCGCGATCTTCTTCCTGGTGGGGCTGATCGTCGGCGGCCCGGCGACGCTGACCGGGCCGATCATCGGCGGTCTCGTCATCATCTTCGTCCCGGTGTGGGCCGGACAGACCGAAGAGGTCCCCGGGCTCGGCTGGGATCTCAACGGACCCTATGGCTCGTTGATCCTCGGGGTGATGTTGATCGTGTTGACCTTCTTGTTACCGGGCGGCGTCGCCTACGGGCTGCGACGGCTCCGCGCTCGATTCGTTCAGGTCGTCCCGGCTGCCCCGACTGTGAGATCGGGTCCTGCTCCGGGTGACATGGTCGCGGAGCCGATCTCGTCGTAGTGTGGCGCCAGGATCGGCTGTCGTTTCGGTCGGGTCCTTGCCCAGGGCACCATGCCCACCGTCTCTGCAGGGAGAGAGTTCATGAAGAAACGTCGTTTGTTGCGCCTGGTCGCGCTCTTGATGGTGTTCGGCCTGGTCGCAGCCGCTTGTGGAAGTGACGACGATGGTGACGACGGCAGCGTCGCCGCCGAGGAGGAAGCTCCTGAAGAAGAGGCTGCCGAGGGCGAGGCAGCACCGGAAGAAGAGGCCGCCGAGGAGGAAGCTCCCGAAGAAGAGGCCGCCGGCGAGGAGGCTCCCGAGGAGGAGATGGCCACCGAATACGATCTCGGCGGCGGTGCGATCCTCGACATCTCGGAGTGCCCCGACGACTGGGACAACAGCGCAGGTGTCTCCGACGACGAGATCCGCATCGGCATAACCGTGCCCCGCAGCGGCCCACTGGCCGGCTTCGGCACCATCGCCGACGGCGTCCAGATCTACTTCGACAACTACGGTCCCGTCGACGGCAAGTCGGTCACCATCGTCGACCGCGATGATGGTTACGAGGCCGCTCGCACATTGACCGGGGTCGAGGAGATCATCGATACCGAAGACGTGTTGGGTTTCTCGTTCATCATCGGCTCACCGAACAACGCGGCCGTGCGCGACCTGCTCAACGAGGAGTGCATCCCCCACCTGTGGGCGTCGACCGGTCTTCCCGACTGGGGTGACCCTGTCAACTTCCCGTGGACCAGCGGCCTCCTCACGCCGTACACCACCGAGGCCGACATCTGGTGCGAGCACATCGTCCAGGAGTTCGGCGAGGGCGCCACCGTCGCCGGCCTGTTCATGAACAACGACTTCGGCAAGGCGTACCAGGCGCAGGTCGAGGCGTGTACGGCCGAGAACGGGCTCGATCTCGTCGAGAACGTCGTCCATGATCCCGCCGCCGAGAGCGTCGCGAACGAGATCACCACGCTCGCGGCGTCGGACGCCGACGTGGCCATCCTCGGTACGACCGGCGCGTTCTGCCCGCAGGGTGTCGCCGGGGTTGCCGGGTCACCGTGGGAGCCGATGGTTCTCGTGTCGGCCACCTGCCAGAACATCGGCCTCTTCTGGGATCCGATCGGCCCACTCGCCGAAGGCTTCCGAATTCTCGGGACCGTGAAGGACGTATCCGATCCGACCTACGCCGACGACGCATTCGTCCTCGAGGCCCGCGCGGCCATCGAGGCTGCCGGATTCGATCCGGCCGAGGGTTCGTACAGCACCGGCTACCAGTTCGGCCGAACGCTGCAGGAGACGTTCGATGTGGCGCTCGCTCTGGGCGGCATCGACCGTGTGAATCTCGCTCGTGCCGCGTATGGGTTGGACTTCGAGAGCGAGGCATCGCTGCCCGGCATCACATCGATCACCGACGGCAGCAACGACTCCTACATCGCCGAGGGCGCATTCATCGTCTCGTTCGATGCGGAGAACCGTCGCTACGTCGAGGTCAGCGACGTGATCAGCTTCGAGGGGGAGACCGGTACCTTCGGGATCGGCTGATCCCGGTCAGGAGTGGCTGGACGAAACCGGAGGGCGACGAGCAGTCTCGTCGCCCTCCGGCCCGTCCGGCATCAGCCGGCGAGCAGGTCGGCGAGCTCGGCCACGACCGACTCGATCGGCGGCGCGCCGACCTCGGTGAGCGAGACGAGTGAGAAGGACACGACCGAGCGCCCGTCGACCTCGGCCAGCTCGGCGACGAGCTGACACGGGCCGGCACCGTCGGGCTGGATGAGCACCTGCAACAGGTTGGCCTCGGGGTCGACGTAGGTGACCTCGCCGAGCGCGTGGGCGGCGTCCAGGAGCTGGTGGAAGGTGTTGCCCGGTCGCGTCCGCAAGACGAGCGCTTCAGGAACCGCGGGGGGACTGCTCGGAACCGGGTCGCCAGGGAGCGGCCGTTCGCCGGCCGACGTCGCCGCTTCGAGCGTGTCGAACGCGGCGATCAATTGTGCTGTCTTCGACGTGTCCGAGCCGGAGGCGTCTCCGACGACATCGGGATGGTGCTGTCGGAGCTCGGCTCGGTAGCGCTGCTTGATCTCGGTCCAGGTGGCGGTGCGGTCGAGCCCCAGCTCGTGCAGCGCGGCATCGACGTCCATCGCAGGGCTCATGCCCCATTGTGGGGCAGCAGGGCACCAACAGCACGGTTCGGGGAATTTTCGGGGACGCTCGTATCACGACGGGAGGGGACCGCTCTATGGGCCATACAGCGGTCAGGCCGACCGACGGATACCCCTCGGTCGGCCTGACCAATGGGCACACATCCTGGCGGGAACCAGGTTGTCGGGCCGGCGCGGCGGGCCGGCCCGACACATGTGCCGTGGAAAACCGCATCCTGGCCGACCGTGGGGCGTGGACTGCAGGGTTCGTGTCAGACGACGTTGACGACGACGCCGAGATGGGGGAGTCGGAACAGGTCACGATGCCCGACGAGGCGATGAGCTGCCGCACGGGCCGGGATGCCGTAGACGATCATCTCGTTCGCGATGGCGCCCGCGACCCTCGGTGCCGAGAACGACGTCCCGGACCACATCGCCCAGCCGTCGAACTCGTCGATGTCGGGCTTGGTGTCGAATGCACCGTCGAATCCGGCGAAGAAGTTGCTCACGACGTCGACGCCGGGGGCACACGCCCGCACCCACGCGCCGTAGTTGCTGAAAATCGCTCGATCACATGCGTCGAGCGCGGCCACACCGATCACATCAGGGAGCGCAGCCGGCCATTTGATCCGACAATCGGCGTTGTTCCCAGCCGCGGCGACGACGACGGCATCCTTCATCTGCAGCCGCGCGATGGCGCGTTCGAGCGACAGGAGCGGTTGGTCGTCGTCGGTGTACCCACTGAACGACAGGTTGACGACCGTGTGCTGATTCGCCTCGCCGGCGAGGCGAATCAGCGCCATCGCGATTCTTGCGTCGTCGCCGTCGCCGTCGGGCTCTATCACGCGGTCGACCACGATTGTCGCAGTCGGCGCCGCCCGCCTGACGATGCCGGCGATGAACGTGCCGTGCCCGGCGGCGAGGTCGAGGTAGCCGTCGCCGTTCTCGTCCGGCTGCTCGCTGTC
Organism: Acidimicrobiia bacterium; assembly: GCA_029861625.1. Taxonomy (GTDB): domain Bacteria; phylum Actinomycetota; class Acidimicrobiia; order Acidimicrobiales; family JAHEJN01; genus JAOTZB01. Next base: position 18,654 of record JAOTZB010000009.1, on the reverse strand, counting down.
AGGGTCGGGTTCGGTGTCGACGACTGGCACGAGGTCGGCGCGGTTCCCCGGATCGAGGCCCGTGTCGAGGATCGCCACGGTCGCTCGGCCTGGGCCCGACGGCTTCGGCACGTCAGCGGGTTTCGCAGCAGGACGGGCTGTGGAGGAGTTCGCGAACCGCATCGGGTCGACGCCCAGCATCGCAGCGAATCGCATGGGATCGGCGGTGAGGCCGATCCCCGCGAATCGCATCGGGTCCGCCGTGTACCCGTCGGCGAGCAGCACATGATTCACCTGCGCCTCGTGCCCCGCCGCTCGCAGGGCGCGGGCGATAGCCACCGGGTCGGCTTTCAGGTGCACGAGCAGGAGCCCGACTTCGTCGAGCTCGGACTCGACCGCTTCGTAGTCACCACCGACCAACTCCGCGAGGGCGGATCGGGCCTCGTCGGTGTTCGAGATCACCAGCTCGCCCGGGCGGTACAGGAACTCATTCGATGATTCGCCCATGTTGGTCGCGACTCGTGAGGTCTCGCCGGAGACGAACGGGGGGTTCGGGCGGTCGGGCGGTGCTGCTGCAGACATCTCTCTCCTCGAAACCGGTGGTGTACACGATCAGTCGAGTCGCCCGCCCGCGGCCTGATACAACGTTCTAGCATTCATCGATCGACCAGCCAGCCGAAGACCGATGGCTCGCGATCGCCCTCACGGCCCTGCGATTGCGACATCAGGACCCAACCCGTGCCCGCCGGCTGGCGGCCGATGTCCTCGACCATCGGGACGGTTCCCGCGAGACCCGGGTGGTCGCCCTCCAGGCGCTCGGCGTCGCCGCGCGCGAGCTGAACGACCTCAACGAGGCCCAGGAGCGGCTCGAGGAGGCACTCGCCATGGCCGTCGCAGCCGGACTGGACCACCGGGCCGCGTCGGTGAGGAGCAGTCTCGTCAACGTGTTGGCCGCGATCGGCGAACCCGAGCTCGGGCTGGAACATGCCGCGCTCGCACAAGAAGTGCTCGTCGGCCGCGACCGGGCCGACCTCGAGATGAAACGTGCGATCGTCCTGGAGCAGATGGGCCGGCTGGACGACGCGTCGGTCGCATACGACGTGGCGCTCGCTTCCCTCTCGGTCGAGGCCGACCCACTCCTGGAAGCGCGCTTGCGGACGAGCAGGGGAGTGCTCCTCGTCTACCAGCACCGTCACCAGGAGGCGCTCGCCGACCTCGAACAGGGCGAGCGCCTCGCCCTCGAGCTGGGCCAGGACTTCCTGGCCGGGGGCGCCGCCCACAACCTCGGCTTCGCGTACGGGCAGATGGGTGATGTCATCTCGTCACTGGCGGCCTTCGATCGGGCCCAGGAGCGCTACCTCGCCGTCGGCTTCCCCGGTCGCAGCGAGTTCGTGCTCAGCGCCGACCGATGTGCAGTCCTGCTCATCGCCGGCCTCGACGAGGAAGCCCGTGATGCCGCCGAGATCGCGATCAGCGGGCTCGAGGCCCTGCACGACGTGAACGACCTCGCCGAGGCCCGGCTCCTCTCCGCCCGGGCGTGGCTCCGACTCGACCGTTCCGACCTCGCCATCGAGGCGGCAGATCGAGCGGCAGCTGCATTCACGGCAGCCGGTCGTTCGGCGTGGGCGGCCTTGGCGCACTACGTCGCCACCGAGGCCGGGTCGGGGCGGTCGGCGAACGCAGCCGAGATCCGCGCACAAGTCCGGCGCTGCCGGCGGCTCGCGACCGACCTCGATCAGCTGGGTTGGGGATCCGAGTCACTCCACGTCCGGACCCTGGCGGGCCGCCTCGCGCTCGGCGCCGGCGACACTGCAACGGCTCGGCGGGAACTGTCGGCAGCAGCCGGGGCCCGGCACCGGGGCACCAGCGATCGTCGGGCCCGCGCCTGGTATGCAACGGCGCTGTTGCGTCGCGTCGATGGTGACACGACGGCCGCACGCGGTGCGGTTCGCAGCGGGCTCCAGGTGGTCGACGACTTCAGGGCGACCCTCGGCGCGAGCGACCTGCGGGCTGCCGCGTCGTCTCAGGCCGAGGACCTCGCCACCCTCGGGCTCGAGCTGGCCGTCGCGGGTGGTCGGGCCCACGAGGTGCTCGAGTGGGCCGAGCACTCGAGAGCAGCTGCACTCCGGCTGCCACCGGTCCGACCGCCGGAGGATCAGGAGCTGTCGGCTGCGCTCGGCGAGCTCCGGAGGATGCGATGCCGAGCCGTCGACGCGACGCTCGATGGCGACCCCGCTCGATTCGAGTCCGAGATCGCACGGCTCGAACGCCAGGTTCGGGACTGCGCGCGACGGGTCCGGGGTGATGAAGGTGCGGCGCTCCCGATCCCGACGGCGGCGTCGGTTCGATCTCGTCTCGGGTCCGGCCGGGCCGTCGTCGAGCTCATCGAGCACGACGAGCGGCTGCTCGCCCTGGTCGTGACGACCGCACGCACACGGCTCGTCCCGCTCGGCGAGATCGCTCCGGTCGTCGACGACAAACAGGCTGCGTTGTTCGCCATGAGCCGGCTGGCGCGACGGGGCCGCGATGCTGCGGCGGTCGAGGCCGCCGGACAGTCGCTCGACTACTCCCTGCGACGCCTCGCCGCCGCGGTCGTCGACCCACTGCCGCTACCACCGACCACCGCGGCCGTCGTCGTCGTGCCAACGGGTTCCCTCCATGGCGTGCCGTGGTCGGCAGTGTTCGCCTCACGCGGAGCGGTCGTGACGGTCGCCCCGAGCGTTGCCGTGTGGGACCGTGCCGTCGGCGCCGATCCAACGCATGGCGACGGTGTTGCCCTCATCGCCGGACCCGGGTTGCCCGCCGCGCGCCGAGAGGTGGAGACCCTCCACCGGCGCCATCACGGTGCGGTGCGGCGGACGGGGCGACGGGCAACGGTGTCCGAAACTCTCGATCTGCTCGGGTCGGCCGAGCTGGTCCACCTTGCTGCTCACGGCTCGTTTCGGGCCGACAATCCACTCTTCTCGTCGCTCGAGCTCGCCGACGGCTCGCTGACCGTCTACGACATCGAACGACTCCCGGCCGTGCCCCGGACCGTCATTCTTCCGGCCTGCGATGCTGCGGTGACGGGTGTGCGCAGCGGCGACGAGCTCCTCGGGACGGCCAGCGCGCTGATCGGTCTCGGCGTCCGGTCGGTCATCGCGCCGGTCACGCCGGTTTCCGATGACGGGACCACGCCGCTGATGCTCGGCCTCCATGCCGCGCTCGCCTCCGGGCTCCGCCCGTCCTCGGCGCTCGCCGCGTCGGCGGCGGCCATCGGTCCGGCCGCGACGCCGACCATGGTCGCGGCGGCGAGCTCGTTCATCTGCATCGGCACCGACGACGCCCGTTGAAGCAAGAAGTTTCTCGGCTCCCGGGTATCAGGGGGCGGCCTGGCGTCTCAGGTGGGTGATGCCCGCAAACACCGACACCCGGACACGACCGGCCATAGGCTCGATCCCGATGGACGATGTCGCGACGACCGATCTGCTCGCCCGCGCCGCCGGTGGAGATCAAGCCGCGTGGAACGGCCTGGTCGACCGCTTCGGACGGCTCGTGTGGTCCGTGACCAGAGGCTTCCGCCTCGACAGCGCCACGGCCGCTGACGTCTCCCAGACGGTCTGGTTGCGGCTGGCCGAGAATTGCGAGCGCATCCGAGATCCCGAACGACTCGCGGGATGGCTGGCGACGACGGCCCGAAACGAGTCGCTCCGGGTACTCCGTCGCACCCAGCGCGACGAACCCACCGAGATGCTCGACGACCGCCCCGATGTCGGTGCGCCCGTTCTCGACGAGCGGCTGCTCGACGACGAGACACTGGGCGAGGCGCTCGATGCCTTCCGGCAGCTCTCCGACGACCAACAACTCCTCCTGCGGCTGCTCTGTGCCGATCCACCTCTTGGCTACGAGCGGATCTCCGAGATAACCGGTCGCCCCGTCGGCAGCATCGGACCGACCAGGGCTCGATGTCTCGAACGCCTGCGGCGACTCATGGACGAGTCGGCCGACAACACGAAAGGTGGTGCCTGATGGCACGAGAAGACGAGGAGCTGCTCGAGCTTCTCGGTCGGGCGATCGACGGAGCCGATCCGGTTCCGGACCAGGTCGTCGAGGCGGCCCGGGCCGCCTTCACCTGGCGGACCATCGACGAGGAGCTGGCCGAGCTCGTGTTCGACTCGATGACCGACGAGCTCGTCGGCGCCAGGAGCTCCGGCGACGCCGAGCGACAAGTCACCTTCCGCGCTCCCGGCGTCGAGATCGAGGTCATGGTCACCTCGGAGCACTCCCGCCGACTGGTCGGACAGCTCGTCCCGGGTCAGACGGCTGCCATCGAGCTGCGCTCCGACGGCGGACGCCAGCACGGCCAAGCCGACGCCGTCGGTCGTTTCGTCTTCGGCGATATCAGCCCCGGACGGGTGCAGCTCGCGATCACCACGAACGACAACCGGGTCGTCACCACGGAATGGCTCGTGCTCTGACGCTCGATGGCTCAGACGAACGCCGAGGCGAAGACCAAAGACACGATCGTCATGACCTTCAACAAGATGTTCATCGACGGGCCGGAGGTGTCCTTGAACGGATCACCGACCGTGTCGCCGACGACCGCGGCCTTGTGCTGATCCGATCCCTTGCCCCCGTGGGCGCCGGCCTCGATGTATTTCTTCGCGTTGTCCCATGCGCCACCGGCGTTGGCCATGAAGATGGCGAGGGCGAATCCGGTGACGAGCGCACCTGCGAGGAACCCGCCGAGGGTGTCCACATCGATGAAACCGATCGCGAGCGGCACCACCACGGCCAGCGAACCCGGAAGCACCATCTCCTTCAGCGATGCGTTCGTCGAGATCGCGACACAGCGAGCGGAGTCGGGAACGACTCCCTCCTTGCCCTCGCGTAGGCCGGGTATCTCGCGAAACTGCCGCCGGACCTCCTCGATCATCTGGTTGGCTGCTCGTCCAACTGCGTCGATGGTGAGCGCAGCGAACACGAACGGCAACATCGCACCAAGGAACAGGCCGACGAAGACGTCGACCTCACCGACGTCGAGTGAGAGCACGAAGCCGGGGTCGGCCTGCTGGAGGGCGACCTCGAAGGTCTTGAAGAGCGCGAGCGATGTGAGCGCGGCCGAGCCGACCGCGAAGCCCTTGGCGACCGCAGCCGTCGTGTTCCCCAACGAGTCGAGCGCGTCTGTCACCTCGCGAACGCTCGGGTCGAGCTCGGCCATCTCGGCGATGCCGCCGGCGTTGTCGGCAATCGGGCCGTAGGCGTCGACCGAGACCACCACGCCGGTGGTGGCGAGCATGCCGATCGCGGCGACGGCGATGCCGTAGATACCCCCGAACGTGCCGTCATCGCCGAGGGTCCACTGGCCACCCTGGTAGGCGATGAGCACACCGGAGACGACGAGGCCAACCGACGCCCCGACCGACAACATGCCGCCGGAGATCCCCGCGAGAATGGTCGTGGCCGGGCCCGTCTCGGTCTGCTTGGCGATCTTCTTGACCGGTCGGAAGTGATCGCTGGTCCAGATCTCGGCGACCTTGCCGATGGCCCAGCCGACGAGCAGGCCACCGATGACCGAGACGCCAAGGCCCCACCACTTCTCGTACTGGTCGTCGGAGAAGACCAGGCCGGCAATGATCAATGTGCCTATCACCGTGGCTGCCATGGCGACGTTGGTACCCATGTGCAACTGTCGGGCGAGTGCCTTGCTGTCGGTACTGGCGCCGCCTCTGACGGTGAACGAGCCGATGATGGAGGCAACCATGCCCACCGCGGCGATGGCGAGCGGGAAGAGCAGGAGGTCGGCGGCGTTGTCGCTGACGATGTCGGTCGTCGCGCTCGGGTCCGCGGCGAGGATCGTGAAGGCCGTCAGCGCGATCGGGGCGATGATGGAGCCGCCGTAGCTCTCGAACAGGTCGGCGCCCATGCCGGCGACGTCACCCACGTTGTCGCCGACGTTGTCGGCAATCGTCGCCGGGTTGCGGGGATCGTCCTCGGGAATCCCGGCCTCGACCTTGCCGACGAGATCGGCGCCCACGTCGGCGGCCTTGGTGTAGATGCCGCCACCGACCCTGCTGAACAGGGCTATCGAACTGGCACCCAACCCGAAGGTCGTGAGCAGATTGAAGGCGTCGTCGGAGCCGGCGAGGTCGACGAAGACGATGTAGACGACCGAGAGGCCCAGCAGCGCAAGGCCGGCGACGGTGAACCCCATCACGGCACCCCCGCGGAAGGCGAGGGGCAGGGCCTTGCCCGGGCCGTCCTTGGCCGCTTCGGTGGTTCGGGCGTTGGCCATCGTGGCCACGGTCATGCCGATGTAGCCGGCCGTGGCGGACAACACCGCCCCGAGGACATACGTGACTGCCGCCAGCCCGGCCGGATCGATGAGGATGCCGATCAGGATCGCCATGATCACGACGAATCCGGCCACCCACGTGTACTCCTGCTTCAGGAATGCCCTGGCCCCCTTCTGGATCTCGGTCATCAAGAACACCATGCGCTCGTTGCCCGGCGATGCGGCCTTGACGTTGATGTAGAAGAATGCTGCGAGTCCGAGCGCGGCGAGCGCACTCAGGGCAGCAAGATATGGGACGGCATCCATCGGAAGTCGTCTCCTCCTTGAGGCGGGGCCGTGGAACCGCACGAACCTACTGGCGTCGGGGGGTGAGCGCCAACATTGGAGATGAACGGCTCCTCGGCCGATCGAGACCGGCTCCCAGCGCTCCGGCGGAGCGCCCGGGAGGCGCGCCGTCGCCTCGGCGAGGCGGAGCGTCGGCGGGCCGACGCGGCGATCGTGAGCGCGATCACATGTGTTCTCGAGGACGACATCGGTCTGCTCGCGTCCTACCTCGCGGACGATGGTGAACCCGATCTTGCATCGCTGCACGAACGTTGTCACCGCGATGCAGTGGAGCTCGCCGTGCCGGTTCTCGGCATCGAGTCGTTGACCTTCCGTTCCCTGAGTCCATCGAGCACCCTCGAGGTCGGCCGCCTCGGCACGACGCACCCGGTCGACGGGGCATCACACCGGGTCGGCGACTTCGATGTCGTGCTCGTGCCCCTCGTCGTGTTCGACGAGGCGTGCAACCGGGCCGGTCGAGGCAAGGGATTCTACGACCGCACGCTCGCCGCGGTCACCGGGGGTCGACCGCTGCTGGTCGGCGTGGCCTACGACTTCCAGAAGGTCCCGGCCGTCCCCGTCGCCGACCACGACGTCGCCCTCGACATGGTCGTGACCGATCAGCGCACGTACCGCCGCCGGCAATCCGCGTCGGGATAGCCTGGCCGCCAATGCACATCATCGTGATCGGCGCGGGCGAGGTCGGGTCCTATGTGGCCGAGATCCTCTCCAAGGAAGGTAACGACGTGGCGGTCGTCGAGCAGCACCGCGGCCGGCTCCGCCGGGTGCAGGAGAAGCTCGATGTGCTGACCGTGCTCGGCAGCGGTACCCACCCCGACGTCTTGCGCGAGGCAGGCATCGACCGTGCCGATCTCATGGTCGCGGTCACCCAGGTCGATGAGGTCAATCTGATCGCCTGCCTCTTCGCGAGACAACACGGCGTCGAGCGGGCGGTCGCGCGCATCGAGGCGTCGTGTCTGCGGGGTCACGAGGCCGCCGAGCTGCGCGACGCCGTCGGCGCCGACCTGGTGATCGACCCGGATCGTGAGGTCGCCCACGAGGTCCTCGACCTGCTCCAGTTCCCCGGGGCGTCGGAGGTCGCGGTGATGGGTGGCGGCGAGGTCATCGTCATCGGCACGAAGCTGGCCGAGGACGCGCCGCTGGCCAACCGAACGCTCCACGACATTGCCCAGGAGTACGAGCCAGACTGGGACTTCCTCGTCGGAGCGGTCACGCGCGGCGCCGACACGATCATCCCGAGGGGCGATCAACGGCTGCTACCAGACGACACGCTCCGCGTCGTCTGTAAGCGTCGCGCCCGGCGGGAGCTGATGGGGCTGCTCGGGTTGCACCGGGGAATACCCCGTCGCGTCATGCTGCTGGGGGGCGGGCGCACCGCCGAGATCCTGGCCGACGAACTGGCACAGCGCCATGCCGAGGTGACACTGGTCGAACACAACCCCGAGCGGGCCCATGAGCTGGCAGAGAGGCTCGACGGGGTCATGGTGTTGCAGGGCGAGATCACCGACGCCGATCTGCTGACCGAAGCCGACATCGGTGAGGTCGACGCCGTCGTCGCGCTCACCGGCGAGGACGACGCCAACATCTTGGCGTGCCTGTACGCGAAGTCCCTTGGCGCGAAGGAGACCATTGCGGTGCTGCATGGTCTCTCGTACCGACGCCTGCTCGATCAGGTCGGCATCGATGTCGCGCTCTCGCCCCGCATCGCCAGCGCCAACGCGGTGTTGCGGTTCGTGCGCGGCGGTGTCACCGCGGTTGCTACCTTCCTCGCCGGCGACTTCGAGGTGATCGAGATCGAGGTCCCCGACAGCAGCCAGGCCGACGGTCAGCTGGTCTCGGACCTCGGGCTGCCGAAGGACGTGCTGATCGGGGCGATCGTTCGCGATGGCAAGGCCCAGATCGCGAGGGGGTGGAGCGAGCTGCGCGGGCGTGACCACCTCGTCGTCTTCGCGAAGCCGCAGGCGGTGGTGCAGGTCAGGCGCATCTTCGGGTTGTCGTCGGAGTCCTGACCACGCCGGCCAGGGTCGTCACCGCGGGTCAATCGGCCTGCAAGAACGCAGTGAGCGCCCCGGTGAACCGGGCCGGGTCGGCGGATCCGACCATCTCCCTGGCCGAGTGCATCGCGAGCTGGGCGACACCGGCATCGACGGTGTCGATGCCGAGCCGGGCCGCGGTGACGGGACCGATGGTCGAACCGCACGGCATGTCGGCGCGGTTGACGAAATGCTGGACGTCGAGGCCCGCGTCGCGACATGCCCGGGCGAACATCGCAGCCGACGTGCCGTTGGTGGCGTACCGCTCGTTGGCGTTGTGCTTGATCACCGGGCCACCGTTCAGCGCGATGTGATGGTCGGGCTCGTGCCGATCGGCGTAGTTCGGATGGGTGCCGTGGGCGCCGTCGGCCGAGACGCAGGCCGACCCCGCGAGGGCGACATGCAGTTCGTCGCGCCCACCGCCGAGCGTCGCAATGATCCGCTCGAGCACCGAGGGCAGCATCGATGACGACGCCCCAGAAGCCGACACGCTGCCGACCTCCTCGTGGTCGAACAGGCAGATCACCGGAATGGCGTCCGGATCACCGCCGGCGGCCGAGACGAGGGCGACCGTGGCGCTGTGACACGAGAGGAGGTTGTCGAGCCGCGCCGAGAAGATGAACTCGTCGTCGACACCGCCGAGGGTGGCGGGCGTGAGGTCGTGCAGCATGAGGTCCCACCCGAGGATGGAGCCGGGACCGACGCCGGCCTGATCGGCGACGAAGTCCATGAGCTCTCCCGGCGAGCTGGTGCCGAGACCCCATGTGGGCACGAGGTGCTGTTGGGGGTTGAGCTGGAGCCCGCTCTGGGTGATGTCGCGATCGAGGTGGATCGCCAACTGGGGGACACGCATCAGGGGCCGGTCGACCAGCAGGAGCGTCTCGTCGAGCGAACCGTCGGAATCGAGGACGATCCGGCCCGACAACCCGAGATCGCGGTCGAGCCACGAGTTCAGGAGCACACCGCCGTAGATCTCGACGCCGATCTGGCGATGTCCGGCCCGGCCCGTGTCGGGTCCGGGCTTGACCCGGAGATTGGGGCTGTCGGTGTGTGCGCCGACGACACGGAAGCCCGAGGTCGGGCGGTGGCGCTCAGTGGTCACCCACGCCACGATGCTGCCGCCCCGACGGATGAACCAGCGGCCGGGATCCGTCGACCACGCCGCCGCCTCGTCTCGCTCCACGAAACCGGCCGCACCGAGCCGGGAGGCCGTGGACCCGACCGCGTGGAACGGCGACGGCGACCCGTCGAGGTAGGCGAACAGATCGGCAGGGCCCCCGGCTGGCTGTGATGTCATGGCCCCCATCATGGTTGATCGGCGCCACGCGGAGCGCACGAGGCGATTCGAACCGGGCCCGCAACGACGCCGACCCTGGTCGGGACGACGTGGGGTGGTTCGTCCGGAGCGGGCCGCGGGCGGTACGATCATTCGCTCCGGTTCTCGGGCCATCGTCGTCCCTTCCCCCGGCACGCGATCGCACGCGGTCGTCATCCGGTGGTCCGGTCCGTCCAGATGAGCGCGTAGAGAGAACGCATGAGCCAGCACGAGTCGATCCGTCACTCCCCGAAGCGAGTCGCCGAGATCGAAGTCGCGCCGTCGAATCCCGACCTGCCGCCGGCCCAGGGCCTGTATCACCCCGGGAACGAACACGACTCGTGCGGCGTCAACTTCGTGGTCGATCTCAAGGGACGCCGGAGCCACGAGATCGTCGCCACCGGATTCGGAGCGCTCTGCAAGCTCCAACATCGCGGCGCGCTCGGCGCCGAGCACAACAGCGGCGACGGCGCCGGCATGTTGATCCAGGTGCCCGATCGCTTCTTCCGCGACATTGTCGACATCGACCTCCCGCCCGAGGGCGAGTATGCGACCGGCATCGGGTTCCTCCCCAACGATCACGAGCTGGCGATGCAGGTTCGCGAACAGATCGAGAAGATCGCCGCGACCGAGGGTTTCATCGTTCTCGGTTGGCGGGAGGTACCGACCGACCCCTCCATGCTCGGGGCCGGGGCGCTTTCGACCATGCCGTCGTTCTGGCAGCCGTTCTTCGCGTTCCCTGGCTCGTCCGGCCTCGATCTGGAGCGGCGCTCCTTCGTGTTGCGCAAGCGCATCGAGCACGAGATCACCTTCGAGTCCGACGATGTCGTCGACCGCAAGGCCATGGGCAGCCGGGCCTCGAAGCTCACGTCGGTGTACTTCCCGAGCCTGTCGGGCCGAACCTTCATCTACAAGGGCATGCTCACCACTCCGCAGCTCACCGAGTTCTTCCCCGAGCTGACCGACGTGCGGGTCGAGAGCGCGCTGGCCATCGTCCATTCACGATTCTCGACCAACACCTTCCCGTCGTGGCCGCTTGCCCATCCGTACCGGTTCGTCGCCCACAACGGCGAGATCAACACGGTGCAGGGCAACCGCAACTGGATGCGCGCTCGCGAGGCATTGCTCGCTGCCCCCGAGCTGCCGGGCGATCTCGAACGGATCTTCCCGATCTGCACGCCGGGTGCGTCCGACACCGCCGGGTTCGACGAGGCCCTCGAATTGCTCTACATGGGCGGCTACTCATTGCCCGAAGCCGTGCTCATGATGATTCCCGAGCCCTGGGAGAACCACGAGTCGATGAGCCCCGAGCTCACGGCGTTCTATCGCTACCACGCGTCGCTGATGGAGCCATGGGACGGGCCGGCGTCGATCGCGTTCACCGACGGCAGCGTCATCGGCGCGGTGCTCGATCGCAACGGCCTGCGGCCGTCGCGATACTGGGTCACCGACGACGACCTCGTCATCATGGCGTCCGAGGTCGGTGTGGTCGACGTGCCCTCGAACAAGATCGTCGAGAAGGGCCGCCTGCAGCCCGGTCGAATGTTCCTCATCGACACCGCCGAGGGCCGCATCGTCCGCGACCGCGAGATCAAGGAGCGCCTCGCCGGCGCGCGGCCGTACGACGAGTGGCTCGCCGAGCAGCAGATCGAGCTCGACGATCTCGAGCCGGCCGCGCCACTCCCGCCCTCGGAGTCGCTCGAGGTCCGCCAACAGATGTTCGGCTACACCCATGAGGAGCTCAAGCTACTCATCGCACCGATGGCCCGCGACGGGAAGGAAGCAATCGGGTCGATGGGCACCGATACACCCCTCGCGGTGCTGTCGAGCCGCCCCCGGTTGCTCTTCGACTACTTCAAGCAGCTGTTCGCCCAGGTGACGAACCCACCACTCGATGCGATCCGGGAGGAGCTGGTCACCGCCGTCTGCAACTGGCTCGGGCCCGAGGGCAACCTCCTCGATCCGCGAGCCGAGTCCTGCCGCCAGCTGTTCATACCCCATCCGGTCATCACGAACGAGCAGCTCGCCAGCATGGCCGCGCTCGACGGCACGGGTGACCACGCCGACTTCACAGTCGAGGTGATTCCGTGCGTCTACCCGGCGAACGAGAGCGGCTCGGGTCTGCGGGCCGCGATAGCGGGCATCCGCCAGCACGTGAGCGCCGCCATCGAGGCCGGCATCAACATCATCGTGTTGAGCGACAGGGGCGCCAACGCCGAGCTCGCGCCGATCCCCTCGGTCATGGCCATCTCCGCCGTACATCATCATCTCGTCCGCGAGAAGACCCGGACGAAGGTCGGACTGGTCGTCGAGACCGGCGAGGCCCGTGAGGTGCATCACCTCTGCATGTTGCTCGGCTACGGAGCGACCGCGGTCAACCCCTATCTCGCATTCGAGACCATCGACCACATGATCGATGCCGAGCTGCACGGGCTCGACCGATCGATCGACAAGGCCACGGCACGTGCCAATTACGTGAAGGCGTGCGATCTCGGCATGTTGAAGGTCATGTCGAAGATGGGGATCTCCACCGTTCGGTCGTACACGGGTTCGCAGATCTTCGAGGCCATCGGCCTCGGCCATGCACTCGTGCTCGAGGTCTTCTCCGGCACCGTCAGCCGACTCGGCGGCGTCGGCTACACCCAGCTCGCCACCGAGGTCGGCGTCCGACACCGGCTCGCATACCCATCGAAGCCCGAGCAGCGTGCGCACCGCGAGCTCGAGGTCGGCGGCGAGTACCAGTGGCGCCGCGAAGGCGAATACCACCTGTTCAACCCCGAAACGGTGTTCAAGCTCCAACACGCCACCCGTGAGGGTCGTTACGACATCTTCAAGCAGTACACCGCCCGGGTGAACGACCAGTCGCGCGACCTGGCCACGCTGCGGGGCATGTTCCGCCTCGACAGCGATCGGGCGCCCGTGCCGATCGACGAGGTCGAGCCGGTCAGCGAGATCGTCAAGCGATTCTCGACCGGGGCCATGTCGTACGGCTCCATCTCCGCCGAGGCCCACGAGACGCTCGCCATCGCGATGAACCGGATCGGCGCGAAGTCGAACACTGGCGAGGGTGGCGAGAACTCCGCTCGCTACATCCCCGACGCCAACGGCGATCTCCGACGCTCTGCCATCAAGCAGGCTGCGTCGGGGCGCTTCGGCGTCACCAGCGAGTACCTCGTGAACGCCGACGACATCCAGATCAAGATGGCCCAGGGCGCCAAGCCCGGCGAGGGAGGCCAGCTCCCCGGCCACAAGGTGTGGCCATGGATCGCCGACGTGCGGTACTCGACGCCGGGTGTCGGGCTCATCTCACCGCCTCCACATCACGACATCTACTCCATCGAGGACCTGGCGCAGCTCATCCACGATCTCAAGAACGCGAATCCCGAGGCGCGGATCCATGTGAAGCTCGTGGCCGAGCTCGGCGTCGGCACGGTGGCCGCGGGCGTGTCGAAGGCCCACGCCGACGTCGTGCTCATCTCCGGATTCGACGGCGGAACCGGCGCATCGCCGCTGACGTCGATCAAACACGCCGGAACCCCGTGGGAGCTCGGTCTCGCCGAGACGCAACAGACACTGCTGCTCAACGGTTTGCGCGATCGCATCGTCGTGCAGACCGACGGCCAGCTCAAGACCGGTCGCGACGTCATGATCGCTGCTCTTCTCGGGGCCGAGGAGTACGGCTTCGCCACGGCACCACTCGTCGTCATGGGATGCGTGATGATGCGGGTCTGTCATCTCGACACCTGTCCGGTCGGCGTGGCCACCCAGAACCCGGAGCTGCGATCGAAGTTCACCGGCCAACCCGAGTTCGTCGTGACCTTCATGGAATACATCGCCGAGGAGGTCCGCGAGCTGCTCGCCGAGCTCGGATTCCGCAACCTCGAGGAGGCCATCGGCCAGGTCGCTGCGCTCGACGTCTCCGACGCCGTCGACCACTGGAAGGCCGCCGGCCTGGATCTGTCGCCCATTCTCTATCAGCCCGGGCTACCCGACGGTGCCAGTCGCTTCTGCACTACGACGCAGGATCACGGGCTCGACAAGGCGTTGGACAACGACCTGATCGAGCTCGCCGGCCCTGCGCTGGATCGGGGAGAGGTGGTCGACATCCGGCTCCCGATTCACAATGTCAACCGCACCGTCGGCACGATGCTGGGGAACCAGGTGACCCGTCGATACGGCCCAGCCGGCCTGCCCGACGACACCATCACGGTCCGCTTCGACGGTTCGGCCGGCAACAGCTTCGGGGCCTTCGTCCCGGCCGGCATCACACTCGATCTCACCGGCGACGCCAACGACTACGTCGGCAAGGGCCTCTCGGGCGGCCGCATCGTGGTCCGTCCGCCCGCCGACGTACCCTTCCTACCCGAGGAGAACGTGATCGCCGGCAACGTGATCCTCTACGGCGCGACCAGCGGCGAGCTGTTCGTCCGCGGCGTGGTCGGCGAGCGGTTCTGCGTGCGCAACTCGGGGGCGATCGCGGTCGTCGAGGGCATCGGCGACCACGGCTGCGAGTACATGACGGGCGGCAGGACGGTCGTGCTCGGCGCGACCGGGCGCAACTTCGGCGCCGGCATGTCCGGGGGTATCGCCTACGTCTACGACGTCGACGGCTCCTTCCCGAAGCGCGTGAACCCCGACATGGTCGATCTCGACCCGCTCGACCCCGACGATCTCGACTGGCTTCGCGCCCGGATCACCCGACACGGTGAACACACCGCATCCGGTGTCGCAGCTCGCATCCTCGCGGACTGGAGCGGGCACTCGCAACGGTTCGTGAAGATCATGCCGAAGGACTACAAGCGAGTGCTCGGCGCCATCGCGGCGGCAGAGCGCGACGGTATCGATCCCGATCTGGCCGTCATGGCCGCGGCCCACGGGTAGCCGGTCATGGGTGATGTCAGAGGATTCATGAAGCACGGCAGGAAGCTGCCGTCACGGCGGCCCGTGCCGGTCCGGCTCCTCGACTGGAACGAGGTGTACGAGGAGTTCCCGGTCGACCAGGTCGAGACCCAGGCAAGCCGCTGCATGGACTGCGGCATCCCGTTCTGCAACGACGGTTGCCCGCTGGGAAACCTCATCCCCGACTGGAACGACCTGGTCTACCGCAACCACTGGCGGGCCGCGATAGATCGACTCCATGCCACCAACAACTTCCCCGAGTTCACCGGACGGTTGTGCCCAGCACCGTGCGAGGCGGCGTGTGTGCTCGGCATCAACGAGGACCCCGTGACCATCAAACAGGTCGAGGTGGAGATCATCGATCGGGCCTGGGCCGAGGGTTGGGTCGAGCCGATCCTGCCGTCGGTGCGGTCCGGGCGCCGGGTGGCGGTCGTCGGCTCGGGCCCGGCTGGGCTCGCTGCCGCCCAACAGCTCACACGCGCGGGCCACGACGCCGTCGTATTCGAGCGGGCCGACCGCATCGGCGGGCTGCTCCGCTACGGCATCCCCGAGTTCAAGATGGAGAAGCGGCACCTCGAGCGCCGCATCGACCAGATGCGAGCCGAGGGCACGGAGTTCCGGGCCGGCGTCGACGTCGGTGTCGACATCAGCGCCGAATCGCTCCGGGCCGACTTCGACGCGGTCGTGCTCGCGGGTGGCGCAACCCGCTGGCGGGACCTCCCGGTGCCGGGCCGAGAAGCCGCCGGGATACATCAGGCCATGGAGTACCTGCCATGGTCGAACCGGGTCCAGGAGGGCGACATCGACGAGCCGCCCATCACCGCCGCGGGCAAGGACGTGATCATCATCGGTGGTGGCGATACCGGAGCCGACTGCCTCGGCACGGCCCATCGTCAGGGCGCGGCCTCGATCCACCAGTTCGAGATCATGCCGCGACCACCCGATGAGCGACCGGGCGCGAATCCATGGCCGACGTGGCCGATGATGTACCGGGTGTCGTCCGCACACGAGGAGGGCGGGGCGCGCGAGTTCGCCATCAACACCACCGAGTTCGTCGCCGACGCCGACGGCAACCTGGCGGCGCTTCGCACCGTCGAGGTCGAACAGACCGTGACAGACGGCCGCATGAGCTTCGAGTCGATTCCTGGTACCGAACGTGAGTTCCCGGCTCAGATGGTCCTGCTGGCAATGGGTTTCACCGGGCCCGAGACCGGTGGCCTCTTGGACGATCTGGGTGTCGAGCTCACCGATCGGGGCACGGTGGGCCGCGACCGGTCATGGGCGACCAACGTCGATGGCGTGTACGTCTGCGGCGACATGGGTCGGGGCCAGAGCCTCATCGTGTGGGCAATCGCCGAGGGGCGCTCGTGTGCGGCCGCGGTCGACCGGGCGCTGTCCGGGACCACGCAGCTCCCGTCGCCGCTCACGCCGACGGCGCAGCCTCTGCGCTGAGGCGCTCGTGCCGGCCGGTATCGACCCGATCACGGTGGTGATCGTCCACCGCAACTCGGCCGACGCATGCATCGAGACGATCGCCGGGTTCCGACGTCAGTCGATCACGACCGACATCGTGGTGGTCGACAACGCGTCAGCACCCGCAGAACGAGCACGATTGGCTGCGATATCTCCGCCCGTCGCGATCATCGAGCTCGGCGACAACCTGGGATTCGGCCCGACGGCCGATGTCGGGCTCCGACGGTGGCTGGCGAACGGCAACGGGGAATGGGTGATCGTTGCGCCCCACGATGCTCGTCTCGAGCCCGGCACTCTGGAAACGCTGTTCGCCGCCCTCGAGGGTCAGGGGCCGGTCGGACTGGTCTGCGCCGACGTCGGCGACCAGGCCCGGCCGATGGTCGACCCGTTCCTCGGCGCGATCCCGGGACCCGCACTCGGCCATGCGGGCTTCGAACCGGCCGACTTCCCCCACGGGACCCTGCTCGTCGCTCATCGGGCGTGTCTCGGCGAGATAGGCCTCTTCGACGAGCGATACTTCGCGTACGGCGAAGAAGCCGATCTCGGCCTTCGCGCCCGGCGGGCCGGGTGGCAGGTCGGTGTCGTACGGGGGGCGATGGTGGCGAACCCGGGCACATCGGGCAACGGAGCCGTCGTCGACTACCTCAAGCAGCGCAACACCCTCTTGTTGCTCCGCGATCATGCCGGCCGCTGGCCGGTGGTGTTCCGCTCGTTGATGGCGATCGGCCAGCTCGTCTGGGGTCGGGTCCGCCCCTCCACCCGCGCCCCATGGTTTCATCCCCGCGCTCGCTGGCTCGCGCTCCGCGACGGGTGGCTGCAACGAACCGGGCCGCCGCCGAGCGAGCTGTGGTGATCGGCCCCTAGGCCGAGAGGTCGCCGGACTCGACCGCCCGGAGGGTCGGTCGAACCGTCAAGAGGTAGTAGCCGACGATCGGCAAGCCGGCGAACACCAGCGGAACGCTCACCATCGCAGCAACCATCCAGGCCACGCGACTTCGTCGAGCAAGCGCCCACACCCATGCCGGCCGACTGGCGGCATCGAGCAGCGCCCAGACCGCGATCGTGATCGGCGCGAGGAACAGCGCAACCCAGAAACAAGCGACGGCGTAGTCGGCAAGGCCGGAGGCAATGAACACTGCCCCATTGTCGACTCGATCCCGTCGGCGCGACCAGCGCGGCGGGCCGGCGTCTCGTCCCGGGGCGAGGCCCGCACGCCAGTAGCATCGGCACCTGGAGGGTCCATGGAACACGTTGCGGTCATCGGCGCGGGCTGGACCGGTGCAGTCGTCGCGCGCCTACTGGCCGATGCGGGCTGTTCGGTCGAGATCTTCGAACGTTCGTCGGTCGTCGGTGGCCACTCCCGGGCCGAGGTCCTCGATGGCGTCGTCTACGAGCCGAACGGCGCCCACATCTTCCACACGTCGAACCCGGTGGTACAGCGCTTCGTCGATCGTTTCGGGCTGTCGCGGCCGTATGAGCACTGCGTAGTGACCGAGGTCCATCTCGACGACACGGACGCACCGATCATGCTGTCGTGGCCGCCGCAGGTATCCGAGCTGGAACAGTTACCGGTGTGGCCGACCGTCGAACGCGAGCTGGCCGGGTTGCCGGAGCGACCCCATGGGCAGAACTTCGAGGACTACGTGGTCTCGATGATGGGACGGACACTCTACGGCCTCTTCATCCGCGGCTATACCGAGAAGCAGTGGGGCCGCGACCCGCGGGAGCTCTCGTGGAGGTTCGCTCCCAAGCGCGTCGAACTGCGACGCGACGGGTACCGCCGACTCTTTCGCGACCGATGGGAGTTCTTTGCCCCTGACGGCGTCAACCCGGTGATCGAGGCGATCGTCGGCGACATCGGGTGCCACTTCGAGACGACTGTCGATCTCGCCACCGCAGTGGACCTCTCCCGCCGGTTCGATCGCCTGATCGTGACCGCGCCCCTCGACGAACTGGCCGGCTGCTCGGGGGAGCTCGAGTGGCGTGGGATCGAGATGCATTCGCGCTTCATCCCGACGGCCGAGCCGAACATGACGGTGACGCCCGCGTACGTCGTCAACCGGCCGTCGCACCGGGTCCCCTACACGCGCACCGTCGAGACCAAACACGCGAGTGGGCAGCACGTGATGGGAACGGTTGTGTCCGAGGAACACCCCGGGGCACCGCGCCGGCACTACCCGGTGCCGACGGTCAGCGGCGAGAACGAGAGACGAAACGCCGAGCTGCAGCAACAAATCGCATCGGCCGTCGACTGCCCGGTCGACTACGCGGGCCGGCTGGCGACCTACCGGTACATCGACCAGGATCAGGCCATCGAGGACGCCATGTCGACCGCG
>JAOTZB010000471.1 GCA_029861625.1 Acidimicrobiia bacterium | reverse complement strand
GGCGGGGTCACGGTGACCAACGCGACGCTCCACAACGAAGACCAGGTCCGCGAGAAGGACGTGCGGCCCGGTGACACGGTCATCGTGCGTCGGGCCGGCGAGGTCATTCCCGAAGTCGTCGGACCGGTTCTGTCCGAGCGTCCCGAGGGCCTGTCCGAGTGGCGGTTCCCGACCGACTGCCCGGTATGCGGGGTCCCCCTCGTACGGCCCGAGGGTGAGGCCCGAACCCGCTGCATGAACTACGACTGCCCGCGGCAGGTCCGGGGTCGCATCGAGCACTTCGCGCAACGAGGTGCGATGGACATCGAACACCTGGGCGAACAGACGGTCGACCTGCTCGTCACGGAGGGGCTCATCACCGATCCGGGCGACCTGTACTCACTCGATCCCGAGGACATTCTCTCGTTCGAGGGGTTCGGGCAGACCTCCGTCGACAACCTGTTGGCGGCCATCGAGGACTCCAAGCAACGGCCGCTGGCGGCGCTGCTGTTCGGACTGCGGATCCCGCACGTCGGTGGGACGATCGGTGAGCTCCTCGCGACATCGTTCGGCAGCCTCGACGGCGTGATTTCGGCGTCGACCGACGACCTCGCGGCCGTGGACGGCATCGGCCCGATCGTGGCCACCGCGGTGCACGACTACTTCGCCGACGAGCGCCATCTCGGCATCATCGAGAAGCTGAAGGCCGCAGAAGTGAACCCCGTCGGTCCCGAGGTCGACGACGTGCCGCAGACGCTGGCCGGAATGACGGTCGTGGTGACGGGCTCGCTCAGCCGGTTCACGCGCGACGAGGTGCAGGCCCTCATCAAGAGTCACGGCGGCAAGTCCCCGGGCAGCGTGTCGAAGAAGACAACCGTGCTCTTGGCGGGCGACGGCGGCGGGTCGAAGCGGGTCAGAGCCGAGGAGCTGGCTGTCCCGGTCATCGACGAGGACGGGTTCGCCGAGCTCGTCGCCACCGGTATCGTTCCCGGTTCGAACGACGGAGGTGCGGAGTGATCGAGGCGGTGTTCTGGGACTTCGGTGGCGTGTTCACGCCGTCGCCGTTCGATGCGTTCGACAGCTACGCCGCCGAGCTCGGCGTGACCGGCACCATGTTGTTCGAGACGGTGCTCGGGCCGTACCACCGCGACACCGATCATCCATGGCATCGGCTGGAACGAGGCGAGCTGTCGATGGAGGATGCGTTCGTCCAGACGATCGAGACCGCCGACGCAGCCGGCATCGAGGGGTTCGAGGCGACGGCACTGTTCTCCGAGATGGGTTCCGGGTTCTTCGACGCCCGGCCCGAGATCGTCGAAGCGGTTCGCGATCTGTCGCGCCGTGGCATCCGCCACGCGATGGTCACCAACAACGTCCGTGAGCTGGCGACCAGCTGGCGCCCGCTGCTCCCGCTCGACGAGCTGTTCGAGGTGGTCATCGACTCGTCGGAGGTCGGCATGCGCAAACCCGACCCCGGTATCTACGGTCTGGCGCTCGAGGAGATGGGTGTCCAGTCCTCGTCGACCGTTTTCGTCGACGATCTCGAGAGCAATGTGGTTGCCGCCCGCGAACTGGGAATGCACGGCGTCGTCTTCGGTCCCGATGCCGAGGTCTCCCTGGCCGAGCTCTACGACCTCGTCACCTGATCACGAAGCCCACCGGTCTCCGGTCCGCACGCGTCAGGCCGCGGTGAAGCACCAAGTGATGGTCTGCGCCCGCGCCGGCCCTTCGGCCGAGCGCCAGTACTCGGCGGTCACGCAGTTCTGCTCGGGCAACAGTGCTTCGAGCGCACGGCCGGTACCGGGCGAGTACCGGACGATGTTGCGGGTGGCGTCGAAGGCGACCTCGGTCTGGGGGATCTCGATGTCGTTGACCCGGACGATCGTGCCCTCGTAACCAGCGGCAAGGTCGATGGAGATGTCGACCTGTTGCAACACCTCGGTGCCGCGTCGCGGGTCGAGGGCCTCGATCGCGGGGTTGTCCGTCACGGTGACATCGTCGCCCGAGTCACGATCGGCCACGAAGAACGCGATGAAGGCCAGCACGGCGGCGGCGGCGATGCACGCCACGATGATCATGCGAACCAGGCGATCGTTCAGGACTGGGCTCCTCGTCGGCTCGGTGAGGTGATGGGTTCCGCGAGCATTGTGGCCCTTCGCCGCTGCCATCGCGGCATCATGGGCGCGCGACGGGAAACTCCCG
>JAOTZB010000470.1 GCA_029861625.1 Acidimicrobiia bacterium | reverse complement strand
CGTCGAACGGAGAGCGCGGCACCCTGTTCGAGGGTGTTGCACACCGTCACGGCGTCGGGAACACCCTCCAGGTCACCGCGCAACCCGATGAGCGCCGCGACCATCGGCTTCGCCGGCGCGCTACCGAGAAGGACCTCCGCCACCTCCCGTGATGGCGGTTTCGAGACCAACAGGATGATCTCGGTTCCCGCGTCGGCCTCCAGCGCGTCGATTCCGGCGCGTGCCATGAGCCCTCCGACATCGGCCGACAGGTCCCGTCCGCCGACGCCGATGACATGGGAGACCCCGACGCCCCAGCGATCGAGGAGGCTCATCACCTCCTGCGCGCCGGTGCCCGCAGCTGCGACGACCCCGACCGACCCGGATTGCACCCGGTTCGCGAAACCGAGCCCGGTGCCGGCGATCATCGCGGTGCCCGCGCCGGGCCCCATCACCAGGCGCCCGAGCCGACGAGCCCGCTGCTTCAGGTCGATCTCGTCGAGGAGTGGCACGTTGTCGCTGAACAACAACACGTCGAGGCCGGCGGACAACGCCTTGTGGGTTTCGAGCGTGGCGAACGGCCCCGGCACCGAGATGATCGCCAGGTTGCTCTCGGGCTGGTCGACCAGCGCGTCCCTGAGGTCTTCGACCGCCACGTCGCCCGTGTCGGCGCTCGCGGCGACGGCGCTGAAGAGAGTGGACTCGGCCAGCTCCAGTGCTGCGCCGACAGCCTCGCCGTCGATGCCGCGTACGGCGAGCACCAGATCGTTGGCCGATGCGCTCTCGGGCGTCTCGAACCCCTCGCCGGCAAGCGTCTCGAGGTTTGCCGGGGTTGCCATCACGGCCCAGCCGTAGTCGACGCCGTCGACGGCGAGCATCGAGCGTGTCGCTTCCAGCAGCCGCACGCTGTCCATGTAGGAGTCACGCAGGACCGAGACCTCATGCAACATCGGGGCCTCCCCCGTTCGCTGCGATCGACGCAGCCTTCGGGAGCTTGATCCTGGTGCCGCGGTGACCCTCGATCGCGCCGTGCGCGTTGTCGAGGGTGGCGTAGACGAGCTCGGGTGTGGTGATGGCGGCGATCCGAGCGCGCTCGGAAGGCGACCGTTCGACGAAATGGATGGCGGCGCTGATCTTCGGTCCCATGCTCCCCGGCGGGAACTGGCCACCGGCAAGGTGTGTGGCCGCCTCGTCGGTGGTGAGGTTGTAGACCGTCTGCTCCTCGGGGGTCCCGAAGTCGAGCTTGACGTTGGGAACCCCGGTCACCATGACCAGCGCGTCCGCCATCGAGGCATCAGCGAGGCGTTCTGCTGCGAAGTCCTTGTCGATCACTGCATCGACACCGCGATAGGTGGTTCCCTCCCGGACGACAGGAATCCCCCCGCCCCCCGCGGCAACGACCACGTAGCCGGCCTCGATGAGCGTCGCTATCGCACCCGACTCGACCGGCGCCTCCGGTGTCGGCGACGGAACTACACGGCGGTACCCCCGACCCGAGTCCTCGATCATGTGCCAGCCTCGGGTCTCCGCGAGCTCTTCGGCCTCGTCGGGACCGAAGAACGGGCCGATGGGCTTGGTCGGATGTTCGAACGCGGGATCGTCGGGGCTGACCTCGACATGGGTGATGACCGAGACGACGCCCTCGATCTCGTCGCCGCACACTTCGCGGAGCGCGAGACAGATGAGGCTCCCGAGGGCACCCTGGGTCATGGCCCCCAGAGCCCAGAGTGGCTGCGCCGGAACCAGATCGGAGCTGGCGGCATGCTGGATCGCCAGATTGCCGACCTGGGGCCCGTTCCCGTGGACGACGACGATCCGCCATCCCTTGCGAATCAGCGACCGAACGGACCTGGCCATGGCCAGCGCGTTCCGGTACTGCTCCTCGATCGTGCCCCGCTCGTCCTCACGTGAGAGCGCGTTACCGCCGAGCGCGAGGACCGCGATCTCAGCCACTGCGGAATCCGATCGGATAGGCGACACGATCTCTCGTATAGTAGACGCGGGCGAGCCGAGCCCGGCAACAGAAGTCGACGCAGTCATGCAGAGGTGACCGGGATGACGAACACCGATGGGCTCGGGATCGACGCCCTCCGGGCCCTGTGGGCCGAAGCCGAGCGGCGGATGTACCCACTTGCCACCGTCTCCCCCGAGAAGTACGAGCGACTCATCCGTCTCGTCCGAGAAGTGGCGAACGACCTGGCCCCT
>JAOTZB010000171.1 GCA_029861625.1 Acidimicrobiia bacterium | reverse complement strand
CGGCATGGTGCCGAATCGGCCGTTCGCCCCACGAGAGCAACCGACGCCGATGCAGATCGCCGCGCTCGACTCGACCGACGACCTCGGCGACCGAGAGCTGCTCTCGATCGTGACCGAGCTCAACGTTCGCGGCGTGCTCGACCCGTCTGTCGCGGCCCACGTGCTCGACCAGCTGGGCCCGGAGGGACTCGATGCGCTCCTGCGGCGGATCGCGATCGCGACCGACGAGCAGATCGAGCTCTCCAACCACGACTACCTCGACGACGACAGCGGGCTCGACCGGAACGAGCTCCGCGACAACGGCATCACGTTTGCTGCCGCCTGGGAACAACAGGGCGATCCGGCCCGCATGTTGATGGAGGCGGTGGCGACGCTGGGGGCGCTCGCATCGACCGCGCCGAACCCGCCCGCCTGGCTGCTCGACGTCGTGGTGCCGAGCGACCCGACCGACTCGGACTTCATCAAGATGGCACTCCTGTTGTCGGCGGGTCGCTGGCACGCCGACGTGCTGGAGGCCGCGTGGGCGTCGATGGCGGCCAACACCGACGAGCTCGCGCTCGCCAACGACTGGTTGCCCGGCGACCGAGGCAACATCGCGGGCCAGCCCGACTACGCGCACATCTACGCCGATCTCACCGATCTGCCGTCGATGGTGCTCGAAGCGATCGGTCGGAACCCCGACGCAGCCTGGCGGTTCCTCGCGGGCACCTGGTCGGGCCCGAGCCCGACCGTGTTGTTCGACGATCGGACGTTCCGCGAGACGTTCATGGACACCTACACGCAGACGCACACCGACTGGCGCATCGGGAGCCGCCAAGATGCCGGGGCGGCAGCAGTCATCCGCGGTGGCGAGGCCCATCTCAACTCGCTGCCGCCATTCACGCGCCAACGCGCCATCGACGAGTCGTGGCCCGCCATGTTCCGCGACCTCATGACCGATGTGGGCAAGTTCGGCTCACCCGGCGACGAGACCCGCCAGTCGCTCGCCGGACTCACCAACTGGTACTGGCCCGCACTCAGCACGATCCGACCGGGCGGGGATCAGCTCGCCGACGAGTTCTTCGCCGATCTCGTTCGCAACGACGAGGCACTCGCGCTCCTCGCGCTCGGTCTCGGGGGCTACACCGTGCCGATCACCCAGCAGGCCGCCGCGGCGATCGCGACGGGTGAGCCCGTGAGCAGCGACCGGGTCGCCCTGGCCAACGCCTGGGACCACCTGTTCGCCGGGCTCACCGAGGCCGGACGTGACGAACCCGAACAGTTCGCGATCATCTCGTCGGCCCTGAAGACGCTCATTGCGTACGGCGTGAAGTCTGGCACCAAGGTCGTCGGGCTGAGCGGCGGCCTGCCGGGCGTCATCATCACCTGGGGCGCGGGCACGCTCACCAGCGCACTGGTCGACGCCATCGTCGAGGACGACGAGACCGCCGCCACATCGGCCGCCGACATCTTCGTCGACGCGTTCCGACCGCAGGGGAACGTCGAGACTCCCGCGGGGTCGCTGGTGGCGCGAGCCGGCGATCTCGACATCGCGCTGGCGCAGGCCATCCTCGCCGCCCGACCGGACCTCGTCGCCGAGGTGTCACCATCGCGCTGGATCGTCGACGGCGAGCTGGTGGCGCCGGCCGACGGCGGCGACGACGGCGCGTTCTCGGCCTGGCTGCAAGACCTGACCCGCGGGACCGGTGGCGCGTGGTCCGACGAGGGCGCGGCGGCGATCTTCGAGGATCTGCACGCGACGAGTGCAGCCACGATTCGCAACGAGGTCATCGCGGTGATCATCGACGATCTCTGACCCCGTCGCCCCGGGCCCGCCGACCGGCCCGCCCCCGGCGATGGCGTCGATGGTTCTCGATGAATTTCGACAATCGTCTTGACTTCTTGATCCTTTCAATTATATTGACAGTGCTTCACAATTAATGAAACTGCATGAAAGTGCATTCACGAAGGAGACACCGATGTCCGATGTCCTGGTCATGAACAAGGCCCACATGGAATCGCTCACCCAGCGCTTCCGGCAGAAGGCCGAGGAGGTCGAGCGACTCCGGGCCGAGGTCACGAACCTGCTCGGCTCGACCACCTGGGACGGCGCCAGGGCCCGCCGATTCCGCGACGAGTGGAATGGCACGTTCTCCCCGAATCTGGTCAAGCTCCAGACGGCGCTCGACGAGAACGCGGGCTTCCTCGACCAAGAACGAGCCAACGCCATGACGGCGATGGACTGACCGAGGCCTCGGACACCAGCCGACCGCCCCCCACGGGCCCGACCCCCCGGGGCCGGGCCCGTCGTCTTCCCGGGAGCACCGCATGCGAATCCTTCACCGACACGGTGAGATCGACCGCCAGTACGACCTGCGGGTACGGACCGACGGGCCCGTCACCCTCGGCGAGATCGCAGCCGCCATCGGGGTCCGGCTGGCCGACACCGCCCCCGTCACGGTCGACGGCGTCCGCCGCCCTGCAGCCACCGATCTGGCCGCCGCGAACGTGGTCGAGGGTTCGACCCTCGACACCACGCCCGGCGCCCACGACGGATACGCCCACGACCGGCACGCCGCCGACGGTGCGACGCTCGATGTGGTCTCGGGGCTGTGTGCGGGTCTCCGCTCGCCGGTGCGCCGCCGCCGCGTCGTCGCCGGTGCGAGCGTCGACTGCGACCTCTCGATTCCGGCGGCGACCGTCTCGCCTCACCATCTCGCGTTCGACCCCGGACCCGATGGCTTGACCGCGACCGACCTCGACTCGCTCAATGGCACCCTCGTCGACGGGACGTGGCTCCTCGACCCGATCCTGGTCGAGCCGAATCAGCTGATCGACCTCGGCGCGACCCAGCTCCGGATCCGGCCGCCGGCGAACGATCGACCGCTCGAGCTGCTCGGCGTGCTCGGTCGGTCGACCACCGGGATCCTCCCGTTCAACCGCCCGCCCCGAACCGACGCGGCGATGCCGGGTCCTCCGATCGCCGTCCCGTGCCGGGCCACACCCGACCTGACGACGACCTTGTTCAGCTGGGCATCTCTGATCGCGCCGATCGTGCTCGGCGGCCTGATGGCATGGCTCTACAACCCGCTCTTCGCGCTGTTCGCGCTCATGAGCCCGGTGATGATGATCGGGACCTGGATAGAAGGCCGGAGACGCCGGTCCAGGACCGGCAAACGGCACGCGCGGGCGCTGGCCCGCTCACTCGCGGCCCTGCGCACCGAGATGGAAGCCGCCAGCGGCGCCGAGCTCGAGGCGCGCCACGCTCGGTCACCTGACCTCGCCGAGGTCGTCAGGCGCGCGCAGCAGCCGAGCACCCGGCTCTGGGAACGCCGGCCCGTCCACGACGATGCCATGCAGCTCGTCGTCGGCACGACCGACCAGGCCTGGGAGCCGACGATTGTCTGCGATGGCACGCCCGAGCCGAGCGCAACGGAGATCATCGACGAGCTCCGGGTGCTCGCCGACGCACCGCTGAGCGTGAACCTCGCCGCGGGAGCAGTCGTCGGCATCGTCGGCGACCGCACGGCCGCACTCGCCATCGCCAGGTCGCTGGTGACTCAGGCGGCCGTCCACCACGGGCCGGCCGATCTCGAGATCGTCGTACTGGCGGGCGAACCGGACACCGTTGCCGAGTGGCGCTGGGCCAGCTGGCTGCCCCACACCCGATGCCGGGCCACCAGGGGTCGAACCCGGGCGATCGCCGCAGGAACCGAGGCGATCGCCGAGCTGGTCGGCGCCCTGCACGACGCAACACGGCCTCCGGACCGACAGCACTTGCCGGCGGGGCGGCTGATCTTGTGCGTCATCGACGGTGACGGGCTGACCACCGGCCGTACGTCGCCCGCTCGTGCCCTGCTGAGCGATGCCGCCGGACCGGCCGGCGGCATCGTGATCGCATCGAGCCTCGATCGGCTCCCGGCAGCGTGCACGTCGGTGATCGACATCACCGACAGCGACGGCCTGATCTCCGTGATCTCGCCCGTCGACGGCACACGAGTCAACGATGTGCTGGCGACCGGCATCGACCCGGACACCGCCGCAACGACGGCTCGACTGCTCGCACGCTTCAGCGATCCGGAGGTCGATCTGACCGAGGCGAGCATCCCCGAATCCGTGCCGCTCCTCCAGCTGCTCGGGCTGGTCACAACGGAAGCCGATGCGATCGAGGCCCGCTGGCAGGCGACTCGGGGCACCGCCGACCTCGCAGCACCAGTGGGCGCCGACGGACACGGGAGCCTCGACATCGACCTCGTCCGTGATGGACCGCACGCACTGATCGGCGGCACCACCGGCTCGGGCAAGAGCGAACTGCTGCGAAGTCTCGTGGCGAGCCTGGCGGCCACCGCCGACGCGGCCCACCTCAACTTCGTGCTGATCGACTACAAGGGCGGGAGCGCCTTCGATGCGTGTGCCGCCCTGCCGCACACGGTCGGACTGGTCACCGATCTCGACGAGCGCCTGGGCGCCCGCGCGCTGCGCTGCCTCGATGCCGAGCTGCACCGGCGGGAACGCATCCTGCGCGACGCATTCGCCAACGACATCGTCGAGTACCGGGCCATGCAGGCGAGGGGCCGAACCGTCGACCCGCTCCCGCGCCTCGTCGTCGTCATCGACGAGTTCGCGACGATGGCCGCCGAGCTCCCCGACTTCCTCGACGCTCTGGTCGGCATCGCCCAGCGGGGGCGGAGCCTCGGCGTCCACCTCATCCTCGCCACCCAACGGCCATCGGGTGCGGTCAACGCCAACATCCGCACGAACACCAACCTGCGCATTGCGCTGCGAGTGCTCGACGACAACGACTCGACCGATGTGATCGACACCAAGGACGCAGCGTCCATCGGTCGCGATCAGCCCGGTCGGGCCTACGCCCGACTGGGCCCGACCGAGGTCGTTCCCTTCCAGTCGGCGCTGATCACCGGCCACACGCCCATCGGCGCGTGCGTCGACGTCGAGGCGATTCCCCTCGTCGACGGTGTGGCAGCGGCCCGCGACGACGTAGGGGTCGCCGCCGAGGGCCCGAACGACCTCGAGCGCCTCGTCGGCGCCATCGGCGAGGCCCACAGCCGGCTCGACATCGGCCCTCCCCGCCAACCGTGGCCCGATCCGTTGCCGGATCAGGTCTTCCTCGACGAGCTTCCGCCGACGCCCCGGAACCGCCGAGGGCTCGGTGCCGTGCCCATCGGCCTCGCCGACGACCCCGACCGGCAGCGGCAGCACTCGGTGCAATGGGTTCCCGGCGCCGGCAATGTCATCTTCATGGGGGTCGCGGGCTCGGGCACCACGACCGCGTTGACGACAGCGGCGATAGCCCTCGCCGCCGCACACGAACCCGACAGCTTGCACGTGTACGGTCTCGACTTCGGCTCGGGTGGGCTCCGTGACCTCGCGGCACTCCCCCACTGCGGGGCGATCATCGACGCGACCAGTCGCGAACGTCAGCTGCGGCTCATCCGCCACGTGAGCGACGAGCTCCGGCGTCGGCGCGGGCTCCATGCCGACGAGCTCGCCGCCGAGCCCTCGATCGTGGTCATGATCGACAACTACGGCACGCTCCGCCACGAGCTGGAGGAGGCCAAGCTCCACTCCGTACTGGAGACCGTGCAGCGGATCTACGCCGACGGGCCACCGCTGGGAATCCACTCGGCGCTGGCCGTCGATCACGTCGGCGCTGTCGGCAGGCAGTTCCTCGCGGTCACGAGCCAGGTCTTCCTCCTCCGATTCGCCGACCCGACCGACTATCTCTCCTTCGGCGTCAGACCCGGCGACGTCAGCTCGCTCTGCGCTGGTCGCGCCTTTCTCGCCGACTCGGGCGCCGAGGTCCAGCTCGCCCTTGCTCATCGTGACGGCATCGACACCGCGATCGAACGGATCGCGTCGGCCGTGCCATCGCCAGCGCCGCTCCGACCGCCACGAAAGATCGGCGAACTACCGCTCGAGGTCGACACCGACGACCTGCTGGCGCACTCCGACCTCGCGGGCGAGCCCGCCACCCTCGTCGTCGCGATCGGCGACGACGATCTCGGTCCGGCGGGTTTCGAGCTCCACGAGGGTGAACATGTCCTCGTTGCGGGCCGGGCGCGGACCGGCAAGTCCACCGCGCTGTGCTCGATGGCCCGCATCGCCGGGGCCGGCGGCGCCCAGGTGGTGGCCCTGGCCCCGCGGCGGTCGCCGCTCCATCTCGAACCGGCGTGCCATGCGACGACGCATGCCGGCGAGCTCGAGCCCCTGCTCGGCGACCGGGGCCGTCGACCGTACGTGTTGTTGATCGACGACGCCGAATCCTTCGACGACGGGCTCGGCCAGATCGCCGCGCTCGTCGCCGAGGCCGTCCCGGGCTTCCACATCGTCGCCGCGGGCCGGACCGATCGGCTGCAATCGGCCTACGGACACTGGACCACAGCCCTGCGGGCCTCACGGTGCGGTGTCTTGTTGTGCCCCGAGCTCCTCGACGGCGATCTGTTGGGTGTCCAGCTCCCAGTCCGTTCCGACGTGCCTGCGCTCCCGGGTCGGGGCTGGCTCGTCTCGGCCGGCAACCGCCAGATCTGTCAGCTCGCGACCGTCCAGGATGCGGCCCGCAGGGCGAACGTCCTTCACACCGGCGGTTCGGACATCGATCCGTGTCGAGCCGATCACACCGGCGGTTCGGACCGCTCGGTCGAGGCCGCCGTGGGAGACGTCGAGAACCGCTACACGTCGAGGCGGATCAGATCCTCGTAACGTTCGCGGCGCACGACGACCGTCGCCCTGCCATCTCGGACGAAGACGACGGGTGGACGCAGGATCTTGTTGTAGTTCGAGCCCATCGAGTGGCCGTAGGCCCCGGTCACGGGGGTTGCCAGAATGTCGCCTACCGCGGTGTCGACCCGCCCGGACGCGTCGACGACCAGTCGGTCGCCCGACTCGCAGTGCTTGCCGACGACCGTGACGGTTCGGCCACGGGCGGCGTCGACCGACCGGGGAAGGAACGTCTCGTAGCCGCTCCCGTACAACACCGGTCGCGGGTTGTCGCTCATACCGCCGTCGACAGACACGTACGTGCGGACACCGGGGATCTCCTTGATGGTGCCCACGGTGTAGAGGGTGATGGCGGCCGCGGCCGCGATCGATCGGCCCGGCTCGGCACTCACCCTGGCCGTGACCCCGGCTGACTCACACGCGCGCCTGACCGCCGCGGCCCACTGCGGGATGCTCGGAGCCTCCTCGCCCTCGACATAGGGCACGCCGAGACCGCCACCGATCGACAGCTCGGGGAGCCCCAACGGCGCCGCGAACGCGCCGATGATCTTCACCGACTCGAAGAAGGATTCGATTCGGAAGACCTGGCTTCCGACGTGGGCGTGGACCCCGACGACGTTGACCGATGGCGACGCGATCGCACGCTCCACCGCGATCTGTGCGGTGCCGGTCGACACCGTGAATCCGAACTTGGAATCGTTCTGGCCGGTTGCGACGAACTCGTGGGTCTGGGCGTCGACGCCAGGCGTGACTCGGATCAAGACGTCGGGAACGCGCTCGCCGTCGCCGTGGAGCCGGTCGAGCCGGTCGAGCTCGTCGAAGCTGTCGATGACGATGCGGCCGACACCTTCGCGAAGCGCCTGGCGCAGCTCGATGATCGACTTGTTGTTGCCGTGCAGCACCAGCCGGTCGGCGGGGACCCCGGCCGATCGGGCGACATACAGCTCACCGCCGGACGCGACGTCGATGTACATCCCTTCTTCGTGCACGAGCTGCGCCATCGCCCGGCAGAGGAAGGCCTTGGCCGCGTAGGCCACACCGTCGCCGAACCCCGCGACGGCCTCGCGGCAGCGGGTCCGGAGGTGCTCCTCGTCGTACACGAAAAGCGGCGTGCCGAGCTCGGCGGCGAGATCGGTTGCTCGCAAGCCGGCGATGAGCAGTTGGCCGTCGGCATCGACCGACGAGCTGTCGGGCAACAGATGGCGGGGAAGCGGGCCCGACATATCGCTCACATGCTCTCGGGCGCCGAGACCCCGAGCACGTCGAGCCCGACGGCGAGGCCGATCCTGGCCGCCTCGACCAACCACAGTCTGGCGACGGTGACGTCGGGTTCGATGCCGTCGCCCATGACGTAGCAGTCGTGGAAGAAGCCGTGGAATGCCGACGCCAGCTCGCGGACCCAGGTGGTGACCTTGTGGGGCGCCCGATCGCGGCACGCCACCGCCAACAGATCGGGGAGCTCTGACAAC
>JAOTZB010000170.1 GCA_029861625.1 Acidimicrobiia bacterium | reverse complement strand
CGACGCGGTTGCAGGGACGACACGCCGATGACCGATCTGCACCTCACCGCAGCGCGCGCTACCGAGGCGGAGGCGGAGGCGGTTGATGCGGTGGTCGGCGACAGCCTCGGGCCCGCCGTCGTCCACGAGTCGGGTCGCCTGGTTCGGGGCGGTGGCCGCCGCCGCCACGAACGTCGCCACCTGCTCCTTCCGGCCCTCCATGCGCTCCAACACGAGGCCGGCTGGATCAGCCCCGGTGGCATCAACCACATCGCCGAACAGCTCCAGGTCCCTCCAGCGGAGGCCTACGGTGTCGCCACCTTCTACGAGCTGTTCCGTCACGAGCCACCGACCCACGATGGCGACACCGTTCACGTGTGCATCGACCCGGCGTGTGCCATGGCCGGCGCCGACGAGCTGGCCCGCACGCTCGAGGCCGGCGGGGAACACGTGCACCGCGGACCATGTCTCGGTCAGTGCGAGCGAGCGCCGGCCCGATTCATCCAGGGGCACCGCACGCCCGACCGAGTGCCCGCCGACGACGACCCGGCCGCGCCGACACAGGCGGGCGACCCATCCGTGCGACTGCTGAAGCGAATCGGTGTCGTCGACCCGGATTCGATCGACAGCTACCTCGACGCCGGCGGATTCTCGGCGTTGGCCACCGCCCGGGCCGTCGGCGCCGACGCCGTGCTCGACGCCATCGTCGCCTCTGGGCTCTCGGGGCGGGGGGGCGCGGCATTTCCGACCGGTGTGAAGTGGCGGGCAGTCCGCGATGCCGTCGGCGAGGTCAAACACGTTGTTGCCAACTGCGACGAGAGCGAGCCCGGCACGTTCAAGGACCGCGTCGTGATGGAAGACGATCCGTTCGCACTCATCGAGGCGATGTGCATCGCAGCGTTCGTCACCGGTGCGTCGAGCGGCTGGATCTACGTCCGTGGCGAGTACCCGTTGGCCACGGCCCGACTGCGGAGCGCGATCGTCCAGGCACGCGATCGCGGCCATCTCGGCGAACACTTCGACATCGAGGTGCGTCGGGGTGCCGGCGCCTACATCTGCGGCGAGGAGACCGCACTGTTCAACTCGATCGAGGGCTTCCGGGGTGAACCCCGGAACAAGCCGCCGTTCCCGACCACCAATGGCCTCTTCGACCAGCCCACTGCCATCAACAATCCCGAGACGCTGCTCAACGTGTTGCCCATCGTGATCGACGGCGCCGAGGCGTATCGCTCGGTCGGCACCGAGGGTTCACCCGGAACTCGCCTCTTCTGCGTGTCGGGCCGGGTGGCGCGACCGGGCCTCTACGAGATGGCCTTCGGGGTCACGTTGGGTGAGCTGCTCGACACGGCGGGCGGCGTGGTCGGCGAACTGCAGGCCGTGCTCCTCGGCGGCGCCGCCGGCATGTTCGTCACCGGCGACTCGCTCGACCTACCGCTCACTCTCGAGGACACTCGTGAGGCCGGTGTCACGCTCGGCTCGGGCGTCGTCATGGTGTTCGACACCGAGGTCGACATGGCGGCCACATGCCGGCGAATCGCCGAGTTCTTCCGGAACGAGTCGTGCGGTCAGTGCGTGCCGTGCCGGGTCGGTGCCGTTCGCCAGCACGAGATCCTGGTCGAGCTCGGCAGTGGGCCCATCGACGGCTCGCAGCGGCGTCTCCACGACGACCTGGGCCGGGCGATGGCGGATGCCTCGATCTGCGGACTGGGCCACACCGCAGCGTCGGCGATCGCCTCAGCACTCGAGCTCGGGCTCATCGGCGGCGACGAAGCATGAATGCCGATCCCGAGACCCCGGTGGCGGTCACTGTCGACGGCCGCGACGTCACGATCGGGTCGGGATCCACGATCCTCGACGCCTGCCGAGCCGCCGACATCGAGACGCCCACATTGTGCTGGGCCCCGAACCTCACCCCGGTGAACACGTGCCGGGTCTGCGTGGTCGAGCTGGAGGGGAGCCGGACCCTGGTGCCGTCGTGTTCGCGGCCGGTCGAGGCCGGCATGGCCGTGCAGACCGACAGTGAACGCGTGCGGCACAGCCGCAAGATGGTGCTCGAGCTGCTCGCGTCGGGTGTCGACCTCGCGCAGGCCGACGAGCTGGCCGGCTGGATCGACCACTACGACGCCGATGTCGAACGATTCGGCCCGTCGGTCGAACGGATCGACGAGCCGGTCAGGATCCAGGACGACCTCTACATCCGTGACTACGACAAGTGTGTGCTCTGCTACAAGTGCGTCGAGGCGTGTGGCGACGATGCCCAGCACACCTATGCGATCGCGGTCGCCGGCCGGGGCTTCGATGCCCGGATCTCCACGGAGTTCGACATCAGCCTGCCGGAGTCGGCGTGCGTGTACTGCGGGAACTGCGTGGGTGTGTGCCCGACCGGGGCGCTCCAGTTCAAGACCGAGTTCGACCTCCGGGTCGCAGGCGAGTGGCGTCCCGACGACCAGAGCCTCACCACCACCGTTTGTTCCTACTGCGGGGTCGGCTGCAACCTCGAGCTCCATGTCCAGGACGAACGGATCGTCAAGGTCACCTCGCCCGAGGATCATTCCGTGACGAGCGGACATCTCTGCATCAAGGGGAGATTCGGATGGCAGTACGTCCACAACGTCGAGCCTGGCGACTCGCCCCGGGAGTGACCCGGTGACCCGTTGCGGACCCAGGTGGGGTGCGCGGCGACGACGTCACTACGATCACGCCGATGTTCCGACCGACCACCCTCGTGTTCGGGCTCGCATTCGTGGTCGTCGGTTGTGGCGGCGGGGGCACCGACGAGGACGATGCGCCCGGAGCGGTCGCGGATCGCGTCGAGGTGCAGATCCAGGCGATCGACAACACGTTCCGACCGGAGGCCGCCACCGTCGAGCCCGGGACCGAGCTGGTGTTCTCGAACGGGGGTCGCAACGACCACAACGTGTTGCCGGCCGACGGCGGCGACGAGTGGGGTGTCGCGACCGAGGACTTCGGCCCCGGAGACGAGTACCGAGTGGTGCTCACCGAACCCGGGACCTATCCGTACTACTGCTCGCTCCACGCGACACCGACGGCCGGGATGATCGGCACGATCGAAGTGGCGGCGAGCGGATCATGACGTCCATGAATCAGGGAGATCACCTGACATCTGGGACTCGAAGTTCAACGAGGTCCGCGACAACGTGGTCAGTGACTCGCGGGCCGGCGACCTCGCGATCGGCGTGGTCGGCGTCGACCCCGCGACCCTCGGGAACTGCTGGGAGGCCAACACGTTCGACACGACGGCACCGAACGACATCGAGGTGATCGGGGCCTGTGGCGGTGATGGCACCGGCGACTGGACCGTCGGTGCGCTGAACGTCGCCGGATGGCTCGATGAAGAGCACCCACCGTCGGCGGACTACCAGACGACACCGGAACCCCCGGCCCAACCGAACATGCCCGATGCCCCCACCGCGCCGCCCCATCCGGCGACCGATGTGCCGTTCCCGGTCGACCTCGAAGCGATCACGGTTCCGGAAGCGCCGGCTTGAGCCTTGATGCGATCACCGTTCCCGACGCACCGGCCCGACCTCCGGTACGTCCTGGCGCTGGCTGTACTCGTCGTCGCCGGCTGCGGGACGCCGCGCGCCGGCGACCGGTCGGCAGTGGGCGGGCCACAGGGCCGCGTGCCGCAGTTCGTCGTCGAGTGCGAGCTGTCACACTTCGCGCCCGACGATCCCATCGTGTTTCCCGATCAGCCGGGCGCCAGTCATGTCCACATGTTCTTCGGCAGCACGGTCGTCGCCGCAGGGTCGACATACGACGAGCTGGTTGCCGGCGACACGTCGTGTGACCAACGGCTCGACACGGCTTCGTACTGGGCGCCGGCACTGCTCGCCGAGGATCGCCTCGTCGAGCCGACCGGCGCCCGTGCGTACTACCGGCCCGGCCCCGGAATCGATCCGGCCGTGGTGCAGCCGTATCCACCCGGGTTGATGATGATCGCGGGTGACTCGACGGCGAGCGAGCCACAACCGCCCGAGCGCGTCGGATGGTCGTGTGGCACGGGGCAGGACCGAGCGCCCGTCCCGGGTCGGTGCGAACCGGGCCGGCCACTGACGATGACCGTGCTGTCCCCGACTGCTGGAACGGCACGGCGATCGACAGCGCGAGCCATGTCGATCATGTCGCGTACAGCGACGACGGTCGCTGTCCCGACCGGCACCCCGTTGCGATCCCGCAGCTGCTCCTGGCCATCGAGTACCCGTTCGCAGGCGATACCGACGTGCTCTCGCTGACGTCGGGCCCGCTCGAGACCGTGCACGCCGACTTCTGGAATGCCTGGGACCAGGACAAGCTCGAGACAGAGGTCGCGCTCTGCATCAACCGAGACGTCGTCTGTGGTGTCGCCGGCTGACGGCGCCATCATCGTGCCGGCGCTCGCTCGCCGTTGCCGGGCCCGGCCCGTCCGGGTGGGTGCGGTGCCCGGACTTGCCCGTCACGGGCACAACGCCCAGGATGAGCACAGGGATCGGAGGGGGACACATGATGCAACGCGGGTTCCGCGCGTGGTCGGCCGTCGTTGTGACGATTGCGCTCATGGCCGCGGCATGCGGCGGTGGTGAGGGCACGGACGACGGCGCAGCGGTCGCCGACGACACGGCTGTCGGCGACACCGGCGCCGATGCACCCGATGCTGCCGACGACGAGTCCGACGCTGCGGACGACGGGTCCGACGACGGCGTCGACCCGGCAACCGACGGTGGGACGCCGGTCCACGGCGGGATGGCGACCTACGGCATCATCTCCGACGGCACCGGGTTCAGCACGACCGACGCCGTTCAGGAGGGCGCGATCCGGATCATCGGAGCGCTCAACGACTCGCTCGTGGCCATCGACGAGAACGGTGAATGGGCCCCGCTTCTGGCCGAGTCGCTCACGCCGAACGACGACGCGACCGTGTGGACCATCGGCTTGCGTGACGGGGTCACGTTCCACGACGGCGTGCCCGTCGACGCCGCGGCCGTCCAGGCCAACCTCGACGCGTTCCGCGCCAGCCCAACTGTCGGATTCTCGCTCTCGGTCGTCGAATCCATCGAGGTCGTCGATCCGCTCACTGTGCAGGTGAACATGAGATCGCCATGGGCAGCGTTCCCGCACACCCTGATCGGCCAGCCCGGCTGGATGGTGTCGCCCGAGACCATCGGGCTGAACGACATGTTCGTGGGCACCGGCCCGTTCGTCCTCGAGAGCTGGACACCGGGAGACGGCGCCATCACCGTCCGCAACGACGACTACTGGGCTGCAGGTGACGACGATCTGCCGTATCTCGATGGCGTGAACTTCAAGGTGATCCCCGACCAATCGGCACGTCGCCAGGCTCTCGAAGCCGGCGACATCGACGCGTACTACGCACCGGGGGACCTCGACATCATCGACTTCATGGCCACCGACGACATCCAGATCATCGTCGACAGCGGGGCGTCGAACGAGATTCTCTACATCCTGAACACCACGACGGCACCGACCGACGACGTTCGCATTCGCCGGGCCATGGCGCACGCAATCGATCAGGAGCTCATCATCTCCCAGTTCCGATCCGACCTCACCGAGCCGGCCAGCAGCTTCATCGACCCGAGCTCGAAGTGGTGGGCCGACACCGAGTACCCGCAGTACGACCCGGAAGAGGCGCAGGCACTCGTCGCGGCATACGAAGCCGAGGTCGGGCCGGCCGAGCTCACCTTGTTCGCGAGCAACATCGACTCGGTGCTCGAGGTGAGCGAGGTCATCGTGAGCTTCTGGGAAGATGCCGGTATCGACGTGACGCTCGAGATCATCCAGCCCGGCAACGAGGTGCCACCGGTCATCGGCGACGCCTTCCAGGCCATCTTCTGGGCCCAGTTCGGGGCGGTCGATCCCGACGGCTCCTACGTGTTCTTCCATTCGAGCGGCGGGTTGCTCAACTGGTCGAACCTCGTCGACCCCAGGATGGACGAGGGTTTCGACCTGGGCCGCGAGAGCTTCGACGAGGCGGAACGAGCCAGGGGATACGCGATGGTGCAGGAGGTCTTCGCCGACCAGGTGCCGATGATCTGGATCGATCACCTGAGCGGGGTCGAGGGTGTCGCCGCCCAGCCGGATCTGAACAACATCCTCGGCGGCACGCTGCCGGACGGCAGGCCGAGGTGGGGGTTCCTCTCGGGAAGTTATTTCTCCTGGGACGACATTTGGATCGGTTGACGGGCCAGCCTGCGTCCGCCCTGCACCGGTCGGCCCGGTGACGGTCGTCGGCCTGCGCATTGCACGGCTGCTCCTGGTGGCGCTGATCGTCAGCTTCTTCACCTTCGTCCTCCTCGACGCGTCGCCGGCCGATCAGGCCGTTCAGCAGGCCGGGTTCGGCGCGACACCCGAGGTGGTCGACCAGATTCGTGACGATCTCGGCCTCGACGACGGCTACCTGGTGCGCTACGGGAGGTGGCTCGGCGATGTCGTGCAGGGCGATCTGGGCGAGTCGGTCGTGAGCGGCCGCAGTGCCACATCGCTCATCCGCAGCGCGCTCCCGAAGACCATCGAGTTGATGGTGCTGGCCCAGATCATGGCGCTCGGTATCTCCATCCCGACCGCGATCCATGCGGCCCAGCGGCCGGGAGGACTCGCCGACCGCATCTCGTCGGGCCTGGCGTTCGGGTTCCTCGCGCTCCCAGCGTTCGTGCTCGGCATCTACCTCACATTCGTGTTCGCCGTGAAGTGGGATCTGTTGCCGGCCGTTGCCACCGACATTCCCGGGCTCGACGAGGATCCGCTCGAGAACCTGCGCCAGATGTTCCTGCCCTCGCTCGTGCTGGCGCTGAACCTCGTGGCCGTCTACCTCCGGTTGCTGCGGTCCGATCTCATCGACACGATGCAACAGGACTACGTGCTGTTGGCGAGGGCCCGCGGGTATACACGCAGGCGAGTGTTGTGGCGCCATGCCTTCCGGCCGTCGTCTCTCAGTCTTGTCACCGCCATCGGCCTCAACACAGCCGGGCTCATCGGCGGTGCGCTCATCGTCGAGTTCCTCTTCGCGATTCCCGGTATGGGCCGGCTCGCGATCACGTCGGTCTTCAGCGAGGACTACGCGGTGGTGCAGGCAACGGTGCTCGTGCTCACGCTCGGATTCGTGCTGATCAACTTCGTCGTCGATCTCGCCTACGCCGTCATCGACCCGAGGATTCGTCATGGCGCCCGCTGAGCCGGCCCGCCGCCGCGGGTTCGGTGTGGTGTTCTGGCTCTCGGCAGCATGGACCGCGATGGTCGTGTTCGGCGCGGTGTTCGCCGACATCTTGCCGATCCGCGATCCGAACGAGCTGGGAATCCGCACCGGTGATGTCGAGCGGTTCGAGCCACCGGGCCGCAACGCGTTCTTCGGAGGTGACGCGCAGGGCAAGGACCTGTTCTCGAACGTCATTCACGGCGCCCGGCCCGCGCTGTTGCTCGGGATCGCCGTCACGATCATCGCCGCGTCGCTCGGGACCACGCTCGGAGTGATCGCCGGGTTCGTGCGAGGCAAGGCCGACGGTCTCATCATGAGTGCGGTCGACATCTCGCTCGCGTTCCCCGGCCTCGTGCTCCTGGTGTCGGTGACCGCCGTGTGGGGCAACTCGCTCCCGGTGCTGATCCTGGCCTTCTCGGTCCTCGGGATCGCCCCCTACGCACGCATCGTTCGCGCCACGACGCTCAGCGTCGCCGAACGGGAGTTCGTGGAGGCAGCCCAGTCCATGGGGGCGGGCCGGGTCCGGGTCCTCCGTCGCGAGATCGTGCCGAACGTCATGCTGCCCGTTCTGTCCTATGCCTTCCTCGGGTTCGCGATCGTGATCGCCACCGAGGGGGCGCTGTCGTTCATCGGTTTGTCGCTCGACGAGGTGACCTGGGGCGGGCTGATCGCCGACGGTCAGGGAGTGATCCGCAACGCGAGCCACCTCGCGCTCATTCCCGCCACCGTGATGTTCCTCACGATCCTCGCCTTCAACTTCCTCGGTGACGGGGTCCGGACCCGGTTCGATGCTCGCCCGGTCCTGACCACGGCGAAACGGCCACTGCCGCGCGAGGGGTCGCCGCCGGCGGTGTCGGACACGCTGTTGAGCATCAGGGACCTGCACACGATGCTCCACACCGAGCCGGGCACCGTGCACGCGGTCGACGGCGTGTCGTTGGATCTCGCCGCGGGTGAGACGCTGGGCATCGTCGGCGAGTCCGGATCGGGCAAGACGATGCTGTTGCGGTCCATACTCGGTACGTTCCCCATTCCCGACGTGACGAGGACGGGC
>JAOTZB010000169.1 GCA_029861625.1 Acidimicrobiia bacterium | reverse complement strand
CGCCAGCTCTGACTGGATCCGCCGCAGGCGGGCGACGACGGCGCCGTCATCGGTGGCGCCGACGACGAGGGCGCCGCGAAGCGGGGGCTTCACCTCGTCCTGTCCGACCAGTCGGGTCGGCCCCGACACCGAGATCGAATCGTCGTGACCGTTGCCCGTGATGCGACCGGGGACGTACTCCTCGAGCACCGCATGGAAGTTGGTTCCGCCGAAACCGAATGCGCTGACCCCGGCGCATCGGACCTCGCCGTTGGTTGCCTCCCAGTCGGTCAGCTCGGTGTTGACCGCCAGCGGCGAGTGTCCGAAGTCGATGTTCGGGTTGGACTGCTCGGCACCGATCGACGGTGGGAGAACCTTGTGGTGGAGAGCCAGAATCGCCTTCAGCATGCCGGCGGCGCCGGCCGCACCCTTCAGATGGCCGATGTTCGACTTCACCGACCCCAACCGGATCGATCCGGTCGCCAGATCGAGCCCCGAGAAGGCGTCGGTGATGCTGCCGACCTCCACCACGTCGCCGACCTTGGTCGAGGTGCCGTGGCCTTCGATGTAGGTCGCCCGATCAGGGACAAGACCTGCGTTGCTCCAGGCTCGCTGGATCGCCATCGTCTGGCCGACAGGGTTGGGGGCGGTGATGCCCTTGCCCCGTCCATCGCTCGCGCCGCCCATTCCCCGGATCACCGCGTAGATCCGATCACCGGCCGCCTCGGCGTCCTCGAGTCGCTTCAGCAGGAAGAGCGCCGCGCCTTCGCCCATGACGAAACCGTCGGCACCGTCGCCGTAGGGTCGGGTGCCGGTTGCCGACAACGCGCCGATCTTGCAGAACTTGATGAATGTGCTCGCGCTCATGTTGGCGTCGACCCCACCGGTGAGCACGGTGTCGAAGTCGCCCTCCTCGAGGCCCTCGATCGCGGCGTCGACCGCCGCCATCGCCGACGCACAGGCTGCGTCGACCACGAAGTTCGAGCCGTGGAAGTCGAACAGGTTGGCGATCCGCCCCGCGATGATGTTCGCCAGCTCACCCGGCATCGTGTCCTCGGTGATTTCGGGGAACCGCCCGCGGATGCCGGATCGAAGCTCGTCGATGATCGATCCGCGGGTCTGCTCGGGCAGGCCGGAGAACGAGGGCGTGCTCGCCAGCTCATCCGCGTACTCCGGGAAGAAGGCCCGGAGCGCGGTGAGGTAGTGCTTGTCGCCACCCATGGCGTTGCCCAAGACGACAGCGGTGCGGTCGGTGTCGAGGGGCCGGTCGGGGTATCCGAAGTCGGTCAGAACCTCGCGTGCGGCCGCGACAGCCCACCGCTGCGTGTAGTCCATCGCATCGGACACCTTCGGAGGGATGGGCAGGCGCCATTCGAGCGGTTCCCATTCGAAGTCGCGCACCCAGCCGCCGATCTTCGAGTACGTCATGTCGGGAGCCTGGCGATCCTCGTCGTAATAGAGCGCCGGGTCCCATCGCTCGGCCCTGACGTCGCTGATGCTGTAGCGGCCCTGTTGCAGGTTCTCCCAGAATGCCGAGGCGTTCGGTGCGTCGGGCAGAATCGCACCCACGCCGACCACGGCAATGGCTCGCTGTTTCCTGTCGGGCATATCCTCTCCAGCCTTCTCTCGCAACGATTGGTCAGTGACCGGCAGCCGCCTCATAGACCGACGTCGCCACTTCGTCCATGTCCGAGGCCATCCCCGTCTGAGCAGCGAAGATCTGCTCGAGCCCGACGCTTTGCGCAAGGGCGGCCGGGTCGAAGGTGTCGGGCTCTGCCGCCCGCAGCACCTGGGCCACCCCTTCCTGGCCGACCCGGGCGGCTGCTTCCCTGGCGAAGACCCGACTGACGGCGGCCAAGGCCTTGTCGTCGAGCCGCCGGTCGGCCTTGGAAGAGAGTGTGCCGTCGGTGGCCCGTGCCGATCGACGGGCGAGCGCTCCGGCACATTCGGCCAGGCTGACCAGCTCACCCAACCGGAACAGCAGATGCTGATTCCGGGTCAGCCGGTGGACTCGCGCCGACTCCATCACCACCGCCAACGCGTGACTGGCCAGCGCCGCAACGTCGGCGCCGCACTCGGGGTTGGTGGCGTGCAAGGCTTCGAGGGCCGTCGCGGCATCTCGGTAGTAGGCGCCTCGTGTCTTGAGATGCTGCTGCCACCGGTCGCGCGAAATCGTCATTTCCATGATCTCGGACGTGCCTTCGTAGATCGTCGTGATCCGCACATCGCGTTTGATCTTCTCGACCATGTACTCCTTCGTGTACCCGTAGCCTCCGTGGGCCTGGATGGCGGCGTCGGCGGCCGCGTTTCCGGCCTCCGACGCCATGTACTTGGCAATGGCGCCCTCGGTGTTGAGCTTCTCCTCGCCGCTGTCGAGCCGTTCCGCGGTCTCCTCGATGTACGCGCGAGCAGCTTCCAGCCGGCAGACGTGGGGCACGATCAGCTTGTGGGTGTATCCCTGCTTCTCCGACAGCGGACCGCCGGCCTGGATCCGCTCCGCGGAGTACGGGATCGCCCGGTCGAGCGCCGCCCAGCCCGCACCGAGGCCGAACGCCGCGACCATGAGGCGCGTGTACCCGAATACCGCCTGGGCCTGGGTCAGGCCAAGACCCTCGGCCCCACCGACCAGGCGGTCGGCACCGACTTCGACCTCCATCAGTGACAACGCAGCGGTGTTCGACGCTCGGATGCCGTGTTTGTCCTCCGGCTTGCCCTGCGTGAAGCCGTCGGCGCTCCGATCGACCACGAACCAGCTCGGCCCGTCGGGCGCAAGCGCGAGAATCGTGTAGAGGTCGGCATAACCGCCGTTGGAGATCCACTGCTTGTTGCCGGATATCCGGTAGCCGACGACCTCACCGTCATCCTCGATCCGTTCGGCCGTGGTCTTCATGGCGGCGAGGTCACTGCCGGCCTCGGGCTCGGTGGCGCCGTATGCCATGAGGAGGCCGTCGTCGACGATGCGACTCAGCCACAGGGCCTGCTGCTCCTCGGTCCCCCCGAACACGATCGGATCCGACCCGAGGAACGTGGCGAGCACCCCAGTCGCGATGCCGACATCGATCGAGGCCATCAGCTCACAGACCCGGTATACGTCGAACGATCCCCCGCCCATGCCCCCGTAGGCTTCGGGGATGAACAGCAGCGACACTCCGAGCTCGTCGCCGCACATCCCCCGCACGATCTCCTCGGGAAACCTGTCTTCCGAGTCGAACTCCAGCAGCGCCTGATCGGACAGCTTCGCGTCCGCGTACATGCCGATGGAGTCCAGGACCATCTCGAGGGTGTCCTGGTCCAGTCCTTCGTTCATGGGCACCTCTCCGATGATGCGCGCGAGCCCGACATTCGTCACTTTCCTTCGGGCCGAAGTGGTCACACTAGGGGCCTTCGGCACTGTTCGACGTTCCGCCCCGCCCTCCTTCGGCCGCCCGACCACGGCCGGAACCGGGCCGAAATTGCGGGGCTGGCGCGCGCTGCGCGCGCCTGAGCCCCGCAATTTCGGGTGTTGACTCAGGCGTCGTCGTGGATTTCGAGGGCCAGCAACGCGAGGTCGCCCCGCCGCTTGATCCCCGTCTTGCGCATGATGTTGCGGACGTGGGTGGCCGCGGTCGCCGGGGAGACGGTGAGCTTCTCGGCGATCTCACGGTCGGACACCGACCCGTCACCGATCGCCGAGACCACCTCGATCTCACGCGGTGTCAGTCCCGCCGACTCGGCGGTGAGTCCTGCCGGCAGGCGATTCACCAGCGAGTCGGCCAAGGCCTCGTGAACGGCGAACTCGGCCGTCAGCTTGCGCAGGATCCACATCACCGGGGCGAGCACTGCCAGTCCGCCGACAACGAGCGCGGCTTGTACGCGGCCCACGAAGTGGCGGCCGACCGACTCGCTGATCCAGCCGAGCTCGGTCGCCTGGAAGCCGATGTCCTGCACCGACGCGACGACGCCCGCCGCGCACAGCAGCGCCACCATCGTCGCCTGGAGCCGGGCGAAACGAGTGCGAATCCGGTTCATCAGCTTCAGCGACCGCACCGCGATCATCACCAGGATGGCGTCGGTGACGAGCGTCATCGCGAGCAGGAACCCGGGCATCGTCTGTCCTCCATCGACCCGATGGCCCCCGAAAAACGGTGATTACCGGCAATCTGGTACGCAAATCACCCGGATATGGGATTGGGAACCGTGCGAGATCTGGCGAGAGTAACCCGACCGCTCGAGCGGAGGGGAAAATCCGGAGCCCGCCTTCCGGGCCCCGTGCTCGATCGGTAGGCGCATGCTGGCGCCCGCCACGCCGGTCATGCACCCTGGGTGGCCGGGGAGGGAGACATCTGACTCCGCCCCGGCCACCCGGCCTCTCGCCGCAGGACCTTGGCCACTACCGACGTGGGTAGGTCCGACCGAGGATGCACACATGGCGAGCATCGACCTCACCAAGGTCTACCGACAGCACTACGCCGCGACGCGCGATGAACCGGCGATCGTCGAGGTGCCGCTCCGTCCGTATCTGATGATCGACGGGCGAGGCGATCCGAACACCTCCGACGAATACCGCGAAGCAATCGAGGCGCTGTACCCACTCGCGTATGGACTGCGCACCTCGGTCAAACGCGCAACCGGCGACGCGTACAAGGTCATGCCCCTCGAGGGGCTCTGGTGGGCGCCCGACATGTCCCGCTTCGACCCCGACGACAAGTCGGACTGGCTGTGGACAGCGATGATCTGCCTGCCCGACGCCGTCACACACTCGATGGTCGACCACGTCCTTCCGGCTGTCACCGACAAGAAACGTCTTGCCGCTGGCGCGAAAGCACG
Source organism: Acidimicrobiia bacterium (assembly GCA_029861625.1). Taxonomy (GTDB): domain Bacteria; phylum Actinomycetota; class Acidimicrobiia; order Acidimicrobiales; family JAHEJN01; genus JAOTZB01. The sequence continues at coordinate 3,468 of JAOTZB010000169.1, read as the reverse complement.
AGTCGAGTCCTTCGGTGATGGCACCGCTGCCCAGGTGCTCCATGTCGGCCCCTACGCCGAGGAGGCCCCGACCATCGAGTCACTTCACCGGTTCATCGCCGAGCACGGCAGCATCCTCGTCGGCAAGCACCACGAGATCTACCTCTCCGACCCGCGCCGTAGCGATCCCGCCAGGCTGCGCACGATCATCCGCCAGCCCATCGCCGACGCCTGAGATCGCGCCCGCACGCCGCTCCTCGGTCGTTCCTCAGCGGGTCGTGTCAGGCGCGGCGCTCTTGACCTCGACCTCGATGGCGTGGGTCGGCCCGACCAGGACCTGAGCGGCATGGTGTTCCTGCTCGACCCACGCCGCGTCACCCGGACGGCGGTCGATGATGGTCTCGACACCGTCGGTGTCGACCGACTTGACGCGGTACGGGCCGATTGCCACGACGACGCGCGGCGGGTGCGAGTGCTGTGCCAGCTCGGTGCCGGTCGCGCCCCGCACCTCGAGGATCCGAACATGCTCGTTCTCGAATACGACCCGGTGACCGTCCGGATCGACCTCGGTGGCGTCTCGATGTGGAGTCATCGGCCGACCTTACCTGCGGCGATCCTCCCCCGACCGAGCGACTCGCACCCGAGCGCCGGCAGGCACCAGATCATCGAGATCGATGACGGAGCATGCGCAACAGCTGCAGTCGACTGTCCTCGTCCAGGTTGTCGACGAACTGATTGAGCGCGCTCGCCAGGAGCCCGGCACGAGCGGGACCCGCGAATCTGATGGCCACATGCCGGAGGTCGATGAATGCGCCCGACGATCAAGAGCCTCGGAGTGGTGCTCGTAGCACTTCTCGTCTTGTCCTCTTGTGGCAGCGACTCGCCTGACAGCGCCATCGTCGAGAGTACGACCGATGCGGCCGACGAAGAGATGGCCGACTAAGAGATGGCCGAGATGACCGACGAGGACCATGCCGAGGAGTTCGAGTTCGGCGAGCCGGCCGAAGCGTCCGAAGCCGACCGGGTCATCGAGCTCGTCGCCATGGACGACTTCACGTACACGCCGGCGACCATCGAGGTCGCCGTCGGCGAGGTCGTGACCTTCCGGGCAACGAACGAGGGCGTCATCGCCCACGACTTCACGCTCGGCGACTCGCACGTCCAGGACGAACACGAAGCCGAGATGGCCGAGATGGCCGGAGAGATGATGCACGATGAGCCCAACGCCTTCGGGCTCGAGCCGGGCGAGACCAAGGAGGTCACGTGGCGTTTCACCGAACCTCGTGAGCTCCAGATCGGTTGCCACGTCCCCGGTCACCACGCCGCCGGCATGAAGGCCGAGATCACGCTCACCTGATAGCGCGAGCAATTCTGCGGGTCCCATGAGGCGGGCTCTCCCCCGGCGCCCTGCCGACGGGCGCAGCGCTCGGACGCGGCCGGCGCTCGCGATGTGACTTCTGCCGGGACTTTGGCCTCTGTATCGGTCCCAGCGCGGGGCGGACGATTACCTCGGTCGACGGATCGGCGACGCGCGAAGGAGAACAGTGACGACATCCAGACGTGACGCGCCCCTGATCGCGGCGCTGCTGATCGGCGTCGGCCTCATCGTCGCCCCATTCGTCTTCCAGATGTTCACCAGGGCGCCCGAGGGAGCCTCGATGATCGAGGACTTCCGGCCGTACATGACACCCGATCAGGTCGAGGAGTTCCGCGGCTACCTCGTCGAGATCGACGCGGCCGAGGCCGAGACGACACAGGCGCTGCGGCCGGTGCTGGCAGAAGGCGGGGTCGACTACGACGCGACCTACCCGAGCGCGGCCACCCTCAACAGCACGTGGGAGGCCATCGACACCGACATGACCGACCTGTTGGACAGGATGGACGCCAACATCGACAACTTCGCAGCGGTCGATGCCCTCCCCTCGTTCGAGCTGTTCCCGTGGTTCTTCGTCCTGCCGGGCATCATCCTCGCCGTGCTGGCCGTCCTGGCCCTGCGAGCGCGGTCGGCGGGGCGAGATGGACGCGGCCTGCTGGTCACCCTCGCCGTCGTGGGTGTCGCACTGGTGCTTGCGCCGGCCGTGTTCCAGATGTTCAGCAGGGCGCCCCAGGGCGGCGACATGATCGACAGCTTCCGCCCGATGATGACCCGGGAGCGGGTCCAGGACGTGCAGGGCTACTTCATCACGCTCGGCGCGTCGGAGGGCGAGCTGCGGAACGTGGTCGTTCCGACTGTGGCCGAGGCCGCCGGGTACACCCCAGCGGAGGCAACGACCGCATTCCCCGCGACGTCGGACTTCTCGGCCGACTGGCCGACCATCGTCACCGACTTCGCGCCGATGATCGCCGCGATGAGCGACAACGTCGACAACTACGAAGCGGTCGACGCACTTCCGCCGTTCGCGCTGTTCCCATGGTTCTTCGTGATCCCCGGGGTGCTCGTCGTGGTGCTGGCCCTCGTCTCCGCCCGTCGACCGGAACCTGTCCCGATCGAACCCGACCACCTGCCGACAACCCAAGGAACCGAGACATGAAAACTCGAGCCATTCTCCGCGTTCTCCCGTTCGTGATCGTGGCGGCGCTGGCCGCCACCTCGTGCGGCAGCTCATCGGATGACGAGTCGGCAGGCACGGACACCCCGTCGGAGTCGACGGCGACCGACACCGATCAGGAAACCGCTGACGAATCCGAGTCCGAGCCCATGCTCGAGGGTGAGCTGATCGGCCTCTTCTCGATCGATCCGACAGCATGTTCCGACGCCGACGTCACCGGCTCGTACTTCCGCATGATCCAGCCCGAAGGGTCGCTCGACACCGGCCCGTTCGTTCCCAATGCCGACTCGGCGTGCGCCGATAGCTCGTACTCTGCGCTGAGCCCGGGCAGTGACGGTGGCCTGTTGACCGGTACCCAACAGCTGCCGCCCGACGTCGCCTTCGACGATGCCGGCAACGGCGTGGCCTCGGGCCTTGTCGAACCGGTCAAGTTCTTCGGCGTCGACTTCGCGCTCGCGATCGACGGCGAGGCCGCGGTGCCCACAGTCACCGCCGTCGGCGATGAGCTGAGCGGCGATCTGTCGGCGTGGACCGCCTACTACGCCAACCTGGTGTTCAACCAGGGCGCGCCGAAACCCGACGGCACCATGCCCGGCCTGACCAGTGATGTCACCGGCACGATCGATCCCGAGACCGGCGCCTACATGCTCGAGTGGTCGAGCGAGATCGTGGGCGGCTCCTTCAACGAATTCACCGGAGTCTGGCACCTCGAGGGAACCTTCACCCTCGCCGGCTGACGGCGATCCACCATCGGACAGTTCGCAGTAATTACGATCAGGGCGCCTCGAGCAGTCGATGCGCAGGAGAAAGGCCAGACACCATGATTCGCCTCCGCAGGATCGTCGCCGTCGTGATCGCCTGTTTCGCCCTTGCGGCGAGCATCGGCACCGCGCAGGGACAAGATGGCCCAACCGTCACCGCCGAGCCGAGCACCGGCCTG
>JAOTZB010000168.1 GCA_029861625.1 Acidimicrobiia bacterium | reverse complement strand
AGAAGCAGCCCCTGGCCGGCGAGAACGAAGCCGACCATGTTGACGAACGGTTGGACGTCGACCCTCGCGCACTCCTCCAGCCAGACCGCCTGATGGGCCCGGGTCAGTCCCCGGCCACCGTGGCGTACCGGCCAGTGGATTCCGGCCCATCCGGCGTCGAACAGCCGTCGCTGCCAGCTCACTCCGTCCTCTCGGAGCCCGGGGGGCAGGATCGCCCCGTAGTCGCGGGGTGCATGCGTACGGTTCGCGTCGAGCCAGCGACGCGCATCGGCGGCGAACACGTCGAGCTCGATGCTGGATTCGGCGGTCATCGTCGCGCCATTCTCGCCGGATTCGACACCCCGGGGAAGATGACTCATCGATTCCAGGGCGCCGGCGAAGTAGGTTTGAGGGCATGATGACCGACTTGGGACTCGCGGTCGACGAGGAAATGCTGGCCGATGTGGGCCGCCACGTGTCGTTGCTCGGGCGCGCCGGCACATGGTTCACCGGCGAGGAACGGGTCGCGATTGCTGCAGTCGCACGGGCAGCACGGGCCGGCGAGACCATCTCGACGGTGCTTCCCGACGCCACGGCGCGTGCCGCGAGCGCGGTCTCGGCCGATCCCGGTGGCATCACCGCCGAATTGATCGACGATTTCGAAGCCAACGGTCTGAGCCGAATTTCCTATGTCGAGCTGATCGGAACGGTCAGCCGGCTCGCCGCGGTCGATGCGTTCACCTACGCCCTCGGCAAGCCGGATGTGGCGCTCCCCGAGCCCGAGGCCGGGCGGCCCAGCCTGTCGCGCGCGCCCGGCTTGTTGCGCAACGGCAGCTGGGTGCCGACCGGGGGCAAGGCCGGCGCGGCATCGGCACTGTCGGCGGTCGCGGCCCAGGACGCGGCCCAAGCCAACCTCCACAGCATCTTGTACCTCTCCTACCGGTCGATGGGCGACTTCGCCTACGCCGAGGCGCTCACGCGAACGCAGATGGAGCTGATCGCCGCTCGCGTCTCCTATCTCAACGAGTGCTTCTACTGCCTGCTCTCCCACGCATGGCTGCTCCGGGCGAGCGCCCAGCACACCAACGCGCTGGTCGAGCTCCGCGGCCTCACCGATCCCTCCATCGACACCAAGGTCCCCGCGGCCGCCGAGCTGATGCGCTTCGCCGATGCCATCGTCGACCGCAACGACGGCCGGCTCGCGGCGTCACGCGATGCGCTCGTCGACAAGCTCGGCGAGGAGGCCGCGGTTGCGGCGGCGGGCGTCGCCGCGAACTTCGAGATGATGAACCGGGTGCTCGACGCAGCCGGCGTCGACGTCCCCGAGTCCGCCTGGACGCTTGCCCCCGATCTCGGCTTCGAGGTGGCATAACCGTCGGTTCGGCGGCGGTGCCGGCTCCGGCCCGCCAGGGGTCGCCGGCACGGCGATCAGGGAGGGCACACTGGCGAGATGCGTCTCAGTGTGCTCGATCAGTCACCGGTCCCCGAAGGCGCCTCGCCAGGTGACGCGTTGCACAACAGCATCGACCTGGCCGTCCATGCCGACCGGCTCGGCTACCACCGGTACTGGGTGGCCGAACACCACAACATGGAGGGACTCGCGGGGTCGAGCCCCGAGATCCTCATCGGCCAGATAGCGGCGGCGACCGAACGGATACGAGTGGGCTCCGGTGGCGTGATGCTCAGTCACTACAGCCCCTACAAGGTGGCGGAGAACTTCCGGGTGCTCGACGCGCTGCATCCCGGCCGTATCGATCTCGGGCTCGGCCGGGCGCCGGGCTCCGACCAGCGGACGGCCCATGCGTTGGCGCGCGGCGGGGTACCCCTGTCGGTCGAGTACTACCCGTCGCTCGTCCAGGAGGTCCTGCACTTCCTGTACGACGAGCTCCCGGCCGATCATGCGCTCGGCGGCGTGCGGGCCCGGCCGCTCGGCACCACACACCCGGAGGTCTGGCTGCTGGCATCGAGCGCCGACAGCGCGGGATTGGCGGCCCACATCGGCCTTCCTCTCGGCTGGGCACATTTCATCGCCGGTGGCGGGGCCGAAGTCGTGACCGCCTACCGCGCCCAGTATCGACCGAGCAGCCATTGGCCCGATCCCGCGGTGAGCCTCGGTGTCGCCGTGATCTGTGCGGACACCCAGGCCGAAGCCGATCGTCTGGCCGCGAGCCTGCGGTCGTGGCGGGCCGCGGGCCTGCGCGGTCCGATCCCGGCGACCGACACCGTCGATTCGACCGACGAGGAGCCGATCGCCGTGCGCGCCGCCGGCCCGGACAAACCGCTCATCGCCGGGCCTCCGGCGCGCGTGCACGAGGAATTGCGGGCGCTCGCTGCGACCTACGGGTCGGACGAGTTGATGATCGTCACGATCTGTCACAGCCACGCCGCGCGGGTCCGGTCCTACGAGCTCGTCGCCGACGCCTTCGGCATCGGCTGAGCTCGAGTGGGCAGATCACATGGCATCCAGCGGCCGCCCCGTCGGGCGCTGATACCGTCGCCGAAGTGGATCGACCCCGATTTCACCTCGCGTTTCCCGTCGACGACCTCGCTGGGGCCCGCCGGTTCTACGGCGGGATCCTGGGCTGCCCCGAGGGTCGGAGCAGCGACGAATGGGTCGACTTCGACCTCTTCGGACACCAGATCGTCGCCCACGTCGCGCCCGGCGACGCCCGGGGCGGCAGCCACACCACCGTCGACGGCCAGCACGTGCCGGTCCGGCACTTCGGCGCCCTGCTCGACCACGACCGATGGCTCGCCATCACATCCCGGCTCCGCGACGCGGGTGTCGAGTTCGTGATCGAGCCCCAGATCCGGTTCGCGGGACTGGCGGGCGAGCAGCACACCTGCTTCGTTCGCGACCCGAGCGGCAACGCGCTCGAGTTCAAGTCCTTCGCCGACGACGAACAGATCTTCCGCAGTTGACCCATTGGCCGTGAAGCTTCTCGAGACCCGCCACCGCTCGCCGTCGCGCCGGATGACAACGTTTCGGCGCGACCGTGTCGAGTCGACTCCGGCATTCCTCGCCGGTGGCGCGATCGTGATCGCGGCGTCGGGACTCGAGCTGTCGGCGCTCGTCGGCGCATCCGACGACTTCCGCGCGTCCGCTCCGCTCGCCCTCACCGGACTGATCGCCGCCCTCGTCGGAGTTGCGCTCTTGTACCGCTATCGCCCGAGCCCTCGTGAGACGCCGGCCACCGCCTTCGCGTCCGTGGTGCTCGCCTGGCTGGTCCTGGCCGCCATCTCGACGGTTGCCTACCTCGCCGTCGGCACCTTCGAGCAAGTCGACGAAGCCGCGTTCGAGTCGGTCTCTGGGCTGTCCACGACGGCGCTCTCCGTGCTGACCGACCCCGAGGCCACGCCGAACGCGGTGTTGTTCTGGCGGGCGCTGACACAGTGGATCGGCGGCCTGCTGGCGCTGTGGGCGGTCGTGGCCATCTTCCCCATCCTCGGGGTCGGCAATCGCCAGACCGGCGAGCGCTATCACGCGCGCAGCCGAGTCGTGCTCAGATCCCGACAGACTCGCCGGGCGCTCACCAGGCTCACGTCGATCTACCTCACCCTGACGGCCATGGGCATCGTGTTGTTCGCCGCCGCCGGGATGAATCTCTTCGACGCCGTGACGTACGCGGCAACCACGATCTCGAGCGGCGGCTTCTCGAATCACGCCGGGTCCTTCGCCCACTTCGACTCGGCGCTCATCGAGTGGGCGGGCGTGGGCGGTATGTTGCTGGCCGGTGCCAACCTGGCGCTGCTGTTCCGCAGCCTCAGAGGCATCACGTCCGGCTCCGTGCTGCGATCGGCCGAGCTCAAGGCATATCTGCTCGCAGTCGTCGTGCTCAGCATCGTCGTCGCGTTCTCCACGGCGGAGAACGGTCTCGACTCCACCGAGCTCAGGCATGCCACCTTCTCGGTGACATCGATGGTCTCGACGACCGGTCACACCGTCACGGGATGGGGGGCCTGGGACGACGGACCACAGGTGCTGCTGATGATCGCCGCCGGGATCGGTGCGATGTCGGGCGCCACAGGCGGCGGTTTCCGTATCGCCAGGGTCATCGCGCTATCGGCGTCGATCCGACGCGAGATCGTCCGGCAGATCCACCCGAGAGCGGTCCGGGCCATCAAGCTCGGCAGAAACGGCATCGACGACGACGTCGTCGATCGCATGATCGGGTACCAGACCGTGTACCTCGTCACCGTCGGCGTCGGTGCCCTGGTGTTGGCCGCCACCGGCGTCGACCTCGTCACCGCCGTCAGCGGCGCCGTTTCTGCCGTGGCGACGGCCGGACCGGCCATGGGTGACCTGGCTCCGGGTGCCGGCGGAGCGTCGGCGCTCCCGGATGCGACCCGCCTGGCCCTGCTGCCGTTGATGGTGCTCGGCCGGCTCGAGTTCTCCCCGGTGATCGTGGGCGTGATGACGCTGCTGAGCGCGGGCACCCGTCGACTCCCGCGCCGGCGGTGGGCATGAGCACAACGGCCTTCGACGACGATTCGTGGCGGTTGGCCAACCTGGCGCTGCACGTCTCGGGTCTCGCCCTGCTCTTCGTCTCGGCCGGAATCCTGCTCTCGGCCATCATCGAGGCGGGTGCGGGCGGGCCCGAGGTGGCTTCGCTCACCCTCGCCGCAGCAACCGTCGGCGCCGCCGGCGCTGGCCTCTGGCGATTCACCCGCGTTCCCCGACGAGTGTCGGCCGGGAACACGTTCCTCGCAGTCGTCGCCGCGTGGGTCGCGTCGGCGATCGGCGGCGCGATCCCCTTCGTCTACGCCGACACGTTCGTCCACCTCGACGATGCACTGTTCGAGTCGGTCTCGGGGTTCACCGGCACCGGATCAAGCGTGCTGGTACCCATCGAGGGAACCCCGCGCGGCCTGCTGTTCTGGCGCAGCATGACCCAGTTCTACGGTGGGATGGGCATGGTCGTGCTGGCCGTCACGGTCCTCCCGTTCCTCGGTGTGGGTGGCATGCAGCTGTTGCGGGCCGAGGCCCCCGGCCCGAGCTCGGACCGGCTCGCACCACGCGTGTCCGAGACCGCCAAGCGACTCTGGTACGTCTACGTCGGATATGCCGTGGTCTCGGCCCTCGTCTTGTTGGCCGTCGGCATGTCGCTCTTCGACGCGGTGACGCATTCGTTCACGGTGGTGTCGACCGGAGGTCTCAGCACCCACGACGCCTCGATCGGCTTCTTCGACTCCGTCGCGGTCGAGGCCGCACTCATCGTGTTGATGCTGTTCGGGGCCACGAACTTCACGCTTCACTGGCGCGCCGTTCGAGGCGACATCGGCGCGTATCACCGCAGCTCGATGTTCCGCTGGTTCATGTCGGTGTTCGTCATCGCCACGGTGACGCTCGTGACAATCCTCGTCGCGGACGGCATGGCATTGCCCGACGCCATCCGTGACGGAGCGTTCAACGTCACGACGCTGTTGACCAGTACCGGGTTCGGCACCGCCGACTTCGTGCAGTGGACGCCGGCCGCCCAGTTGCTGCTGCTCGCGCTGATGTTCAGCGGCGGCATGGCCGGATCGACATCGGGCGGGATGAAACTGATCCGAGTCCGGGTCATGCTGAATCAGGCGCTCCGTGAGTTCCGGCGCGTCCGGCACCCACGGGCCGTGTTCCCACTCAAGATCGGCGGCGGCGCGGTCGGGGGCGACATCCTTGCCAGCGTCGCCGCATTCGCGATGCTCTACGTGTTGTCGATCATCGCATCGACGATCGCTCTGACCCTGCTCGGCACCGACCTGATCACCTCGGCGGGCGCGTCCGCATCGGCTTTGGGCAACATGGGTCCGGGCCTCGGCGACGCCGGTCCTGCGTCGAACTACCTCGTCTTCTCCCGGCCCGCTCGGGGGGTGATCATGGTCGGCATGCTCACGGGTCGCCTGGAGATGTTCCCGATCGTCGTCAGCGTCGTTCGTCTCGTGACCGTGCTGTCCCCCGGACGGCTGAGGCCGCTGTCGACTGAACCGCGGCGCCGGGTCGATCAGCCGGCCTGAGGAGCCGCGCGGGTAGGCCAGCAAAGCGAGCCTGACTCGCCGGCTCCGGGGCCCGAGCGGCCCGTCGCAGCAGGCGACAAGAGCGGGCACGGAAAACGGCCGTCGACCTATCCGCTGACGTCCTGAGCAGTGGGAAATGCGGGTCCGGCCTCGAATTCGTGGCCGCGGCCGCGTACGATCCGATCATGACCGATGGCGGATCCAACCTGGCAGAACGTCTCCAGCAGCTCCTGAGCGAGCGCGATGTCCCCGGACTCGTTGCCCTCTACGAGCCCGATGCCGAGATCGTCCGATTCGACGGCTGCTCCCGCGGCGCCGACGAGATCCTCGACTTCTTCGAGCAGTACCTCGCCACCCATGGGCGGTTCGACCTGCACACCATCGACCCGTACCGGGCCGCCGACGACATCGTCATGTGGGATGCCTTGAGCTACACCGACGATGGCGTCCTCCACACGTCGAACGTCGTGGTGTTGGGAGACGATGGCCTGATTCGCCGCCACATGCCGGGCATTCTCGGCTACTGGGGCCGCTAGGGCGACGACCCGGCCGACGGGCCGACCCGGCCCGGACGCGGTGCGCCGATCAGGCCCTGGCCATGGCGTCGTCGTCGATCGGGCCGAGTATCTGGATCGACAACACGATGACGGCCACCACCGTGCCCCAGACGAATATCGCGCTCGACGAGGCGACCCCTGCGAGGCCGACGACGAGCAGCGGGCCCACGGTCTGACCCGCCCTGACCGCGCTGACCCAGATGGCGACGACCGCCCCGCGGTACTCGGTCGGTGCCGCGCTGGTCGCGACGTCCTGGAGCGTCGGGATGAAGAGGCCTTCACCGAGTCCGTAGATCGAGGAAGCGAGCACGACGACCGCCACCGAGGGAGCGAGACCCATCAGCGGGAACGCGATCACGAACGTCATTCCCGATGCGACGAGGATCGACCGCAGTCCGAAGCGGCTGCGTATGCGGCCCAGATTGAAGGCCGCCAGCGTCGACATCACGGCCGGTGACGCGATCACGGCACCCCGCCAGCCGGCCTCGAGGCCGAATTCGTCCTCGAGGTGCACGGGAAGGTTGGTCAAGAACAGCCCGAATATCCCGACGAACAAGAAGAACCCCGACACGAGCGTCGCCGCGATCACGGGGCGGCGGATCATCGTCGCGCCGCCACGAATCTGCTCTCTGAACCCGTCGACGACCTCGGGCTTCGACTGATCGAGCACCCGCCAGCCGACGACCGCGGTGACCAGCCCGACGGCGTAGATCGACATGGCCGCTCGCCACCCGACGAACTGGGTCAGGGTGCCGGACACGAGAGGGAGCACGGCGAGGCCGACCGTCAGCATCGCGGCATTCCGGCCCACGAGACGGGTTCGTTCGACCCCCTGCCAGTGATCGCCGATCAACACGACGGCGAGGTTGATCAGCCCGGCGGAGCCGACGCCCTGGACGAGCCGGGCGGCCAGCAACACCTCGAACGTCGGCGCCGCGGCGACCACGAGCCCGAATGCGCCGAAGATCGCGAGACAGGGCACGAGAACGGCACGACGACCGAACCGGTCGGCGAGCACGCCGATGACCGGCGCCACGAAGATCCCGGGCATGGAGCTGAAGGCGACGAGCAGTCCGGCCCGGGAGTCATCGACTCCGAGGTCCTCGAGGATGTCGGGGATCGCCGGTGAGACGAGGGCGTTCGACAGGATGCCGGTGATCGTGACGGCGTAGATGAACAGCAGCGGCGGCCGCCGGCTCGAGACCATGGCGGCCCACACTACGGGCCGACGGATTCATGACCGCTCCTCGTCGGACCCGCCACCCCGTTCGCTGGGCCCTATCGGCTCAGCTCGTCGGCTCGTCGTCGGTTCGGGCGGCCACGACGACATCGTCTTCGACGTCGAAGTTCAGTCGGCCCTCGACGAAGTCGGAGGTCACCAGAAGATCCTCGCCATCGAGCCTCCTGATCCGCCAGTCCTGGCCGCGTTCATCCGCGAGCGCCTCGGCTTCGTCGACGGTCAGGCCCACGAAGTCATCCGATGGACTGGGAGCCTCGTCCGCGTCGGCCCCCTCGGTGTCGGAGTCGGCAGCGGAATCGTCGGGGCTCTCGCCGCCGGCATCCTCGTTGCTCACGTCATCGGCCGTGTCGCCGTCGGTCGTGACGTCGTCGCCACTGTCGGAGCCGCATGCGGCCGCGATCATCACGACCGCGAGCAGCGCGGCGCCCACGCGCACGGTCATTCGGGGCCTTGTCATTCGGGGCCTTGTCATTCGGGGCCTTGTCATTCGGAGCTCCTCACGGT